>DMCY01000025.1 GCA_003451675.1 Candidatus Atribacteria bacterium | reverse complement strand
TTTCTTGGCGCACACTCGATACTGATTCACACTCCATACCCTTCTTCATCATAATTATTATTACCATTTAATATCTCCATTCCCAAACAATATTTTTTAGCAATTTTTTTCTTTAGAAAATCTCTGGCAACTTCGGGGAATAAAATATAAGACAGAATGTCTTCTATGTTTTCAGCTAAATAAGATGCTTCCTTTTTGGCTTTTTCGATAGCAGGCTCTAATAAATCAGCCGGCCGACATTTAATCATTTCACTTTTTTTTATTTTTACTTTCTTAATAATCTCTGGATCAATAGGTGCAGGTGGCCGGCCATAAAATCCCTTAAGATATTTTCGAACTTCTTCCGGAATCATCTTATACCGTTCTTTTAAAATAACATTCAAGGTCGCCTGGGTTCCCACTATCTGACTGGTCGGAGTAACCAAAGGAGGATAACCTAATTCTTTTCGAACTCGTGGAATTTCTTTTAAGACTTCTTCGTATTTATCTTCCGCTTTTTGCTGTTTTAACTGAACAGCTAAATTAGAAAGCATTCCTCCAGGAATTTGATATGTTAATACCCGAGTATCTATATCCTGAATATTGGATTCCATATCTTTATGATTTTCTCTAACTTTTTTAAAGTAAGAAGCAATTTCATAAGCCAATTTTAAATCTAACCCGGTATCATAAGGTGTACCCCTTAAAGTTTCTACTAAAGGTTCTACAGCAGGCTGAGAAGTTTGAAGAGCCAATGATGATATTGCTGTGTCTACTACATCCACCCCAGCTTCTGTAGCTTTCAAATAAGCCATCATCCCCATTCCACTGGTAAAATGACAATGTAGTTGAAGAGGTATAGAAATGACCTCTTTAATATCTTTGGTTAAATTATATGCTTCATAGGGGGAAATTAAGCCGGCCATGTCTTTTATACAGATCGAATCTGCTCCCATTTGCTCCATCTCCCGTGCCTTCTTCACAAATACCTCATTATTATGAAATGGACTTATAGTAAAACAGATAGTTCCCTGAACATGGGCGCCTTCTGATTTAGCTACTTTAAAAGCAGTTTCCATATTACGGATATCGTTCAAAGCATCAAAAATACGAATAATATCTATTCCATTAACGACTGCTCTTTTTACGAATTCTGTAACTACATCATCAGAATAATGCTTATAACCCAATATGTTTTGTCCTCGCAATAACATTTGGAGCTTAGTGTGGGGAAGATACTTCTTTAAAGTTCTCAACCTATCCCAGGGATCTTCATCTAAAAATCGCATACAGCTATCAAAAGTAGCACCTCCCCAAACTTCCATAGAGTAAAACCCTACTGCATCTAACTTTTCACATGCGGGCACCATCTCTTTGGTAGTCATTCGAGTTGCTAATAATGACTGATGCGCATCTCTTAATGTTGTATCGGTAATTTTAAGGGGTTTTTTTAGCTGCGATTTTTCTTTTAAAAGTATATCCTTGGGGCTATTGTCTTTTTTTAAAGAAAGCTTTTTTTCTAAAGTATTGCCATTATTTATTTCTACATTAGAATCTACTATTTTTGTTAATATTGCACTTTCTCCCATAAGTGTAACTGAAGCCTCCTTGATCAATTTTATAATCTATTCGATGAATAAATCGAATTCTATATATAAACAACGCAGGCTAAAACCTGCCTTGTAAAAAATTAAATTAGCTAAAATATATATTACGTCCATTTATATAAAATAAGTATGTTTAGGGCAAAGGTCGGGTTTATCCTACCCTTGTTGTTTTGGTAATTCTTCTAGCGGGCTCGATAAATCGAGCCCCTACACCACTGAGGCTAAAAACCATTTTCGTATATCGTATCGCGTATCGCGTTAAAACTTCTTAATTACAAAAATAACGCATAGAAACTGTTTACATTCTTTATTATGATATTTCCTAAATCTTTTTTTTCGTTTTTATAGAATTGTCACAATAGACGATACTCGATTCTATTATATTCTGGATTCTGGCTGCTGACTCCTATCCTCTTCACGATATACGATATACGATATACAAATTGACTTTATTGCAACAAAGTCAACATTACCCCAGCAGCAACTGCGGTTCCAATTACTCCGGCCACATTAGGTCCCATGGCATGCATTAATAGGAAGTTGCTGGGATTTGCTTCTTGCCCCACTTTCTGAACCACTCTGGCTGCCATAGGTACTGCGGATACTCCAGCAGCACCGATCAAAGGATTAATCTTTCCTCCGGTAATTTTATTTAATAGCTTGGCAAATAGGACTCCACCAGCAGTTCCGAAGGCAAAAGCAATTAAACCTAGTAAAATTATTTTAATAGTATTAAAGGTCAAAAAATATTCAGCTTGCATCGTTGCCCCTACAGAAGTAGCTAAAAATATAGTAACAATATTAATTAATTCATTTTGTGCCGTATTAGACAATCTATTTACTACCATACTTTCTCTAAACAGATTCCCTAACATCAGCATACCGATAATGGGAACCGAAGCTGGTAATAATAGACCAATTAAAACGGTTGAAATAATAGGAAAAAGTATTCTCTCTGACCGGGATACTGGCCTAAGCTGCTTCATAACTATTTTTCTTTCCTCAACCGTAGTTAATAATTTCATTATAGGAGGTTGAATTATAGGAACTAACGACATATAAGAATACGCCGCTACTGCTATTGCTCCTAATAGTTGGGGAGCCATTTTAACAGTAAGATAAATTGCTGTTGGTCCATCTGCACCGCCAATAATTCCTATAGAACCTGCTTCCTGAATAGTAAATCCTAAAAGCACCGACCCGATTAAAGCTACAAATACACCTACTTGAGCCGCGGCACCTAAAAGGAAGGTTATCGGATTGGCTAATAAAGGACCAAAATCAGTCATTGCCCCAATCCCCATAAAGATTAAACAGGGATAAACTTCATGTTTTATCCCCCAAGAAATAAAATACAAAAGACCTCCTTCTTCCATTAGTCCAGTCAAGGGTAGATTTACCAATACCGCTCCAAAACTGATAGGTAAAAGGAGTAAAGGTTCGCACTTCTTTACTATGGCAAAATACATTAATACACCTGCCACAATAAGCATTATAATATTACCTAAAGTAAGTCCGGCAAATCCCGAAAGACTAAATAAAGGCAGGATTTTCATCAAAATATCCATTAACTTCTCCTTTCTATTCTAACCTATCACTAATAAGACATCACCTGTATCTACCATATCATTTGTGGATACATTTATCTTTTTTACGTTTCCTGAGGTATTGGCTACAATTTCATTTTCCATCTTCATCGCTTCTAAAATTAATAAAGTATCCCCTTCTTTTACACTATCTCCCTCGGCTACCTTTAGCTGAAGTACCTTACCGGGCATAGGTGCTACTACTTCCTCTCCTGCCACTGCTGCAGTTGGTGTTTTAGTAGGAGTTGGACTAGATGAGGGTTTAGCTGCTTTCTTACTTACCGGCTCTTCTTTCACTTTAGTTACAACCGGTTGAGGAGCAGAAATGGTTCCAGTTGATGATTCATTCCCCCCTACTTCTTCTACTTCTACTTCATATACCTTACCGTCTACTTTAATTTGAAATTTTCTCATTTTGTTTATCTTTCTCCTTTTCTTTCGATATTAATATTTAATATTTTTCTCTAACATTAATTCTTGCCTCCCTATAGCAGTCCAGGGAGCAATCAAGGATGTTTGATATTTTTTAATGTTAAGTATTTTAAATTTACTTTTTGGTTTTTCTAAATATGAAGCTACCACAGCAGTAATTACGGCTACTAATTTACCATTAATTTCTTCTTTTTCTTTTATTGAAGTAATGCTTGATGGTGGAGAAGTGACCTTAACTTCTTTAGGTATCTTTTTTTCTTTTTTAATTCCTACAATATTCTTTAAGAATACTATAATTAAAGCTAACCCTCCCAAAACTAAAAACACTATAATTATATCTATAATTGCTACCTGTATAGCTCCATTAATTCCTTCAAACATATTTATTCCTCCTTATTTAGTCGTTAATTGGTTAGTTGGTTACTTAGTTAATTGGTTAATAATATTTATCGATAAACTAGCTTATTAATAATTTTCTACTGGTAAATTATCAAACCAGATAACTAGCTAACTAGGTAACCAGGTAACTAAGTAACTATATACTGTTTACACTGGGAAATTACCGTGTTTCTTCGCCGGTCTACTTTCCCTCTTTGTAGATAGCATCTCAAAAGTTGTTATAAGACGTGGTCTGGTTTCCCGAGGGTCAATAACCATATCTACATAACCTCGTTTAGCTGCTTCATATGGATTAGAAAATTTTTGTTGAAATTCATCAATCTTCTCTTGACGAACCTTTTCAGGGTTATCTGCTTTGGCTATCTCTTTTCTAAAGATAATATTTGCTGCTCCCTGCGAACCCATTACGGCAATTTCTGCTGTAGGCCAGGCGATTAGCTGATCTGCCCTTAAATCCCTGCTACACATTGCCAGATAAGCCCCTCCATAAGATTTACGAACAATTAAAGTAATTTTAGGAACAGTTGCTTCCGAATAAGCATATAGCAATTTTGCTCCATGTCGGATAATCCCCCCATACTCCTGCGCAGTCCCTGGTAAAAATCCTGGAACATCTACCAAAGTTAAAATAGGAATATTAAAAGCATCACAAAATCTAACAAAACGAGCAGCTTTATCAGAAGCATCAATATCTAAACAGCCCGCTAAGACTTTTGGTTGATTAGCAATTATACCTACGGATTGGCCATTTAATCTGGCAAACCCAGTAAGCATATTAGTTGCAAAATAAGGATGAGATTCAAAAAAATCTCCCTCATCTACAATTAATTTTATAACATCTTTCATCTCATAAGGTTTATTAGGATCTGTAGGTATAATATTTAAAAGAGCCTCTTCCATTCGATTGGGATCATCCTTACATTCTATAGAAGGAGGGGTTTCCATATTATTAGAGGGTAGATAACCCATCATCTTTCTTACCATCTGGTAAACTTCCTCTTCGTTCTCTGCAGCAAAATGAGCCACTCCACTCTTTCGATTATGAGTCATAGCTCCCCCTAATTTCTCTGAAGTAACTACCTCTCCGGTAACCGCTTTAATCACATCTGGTCCTGTAATATGCATTATGCCTACATTCTTTACCATAAATACAAAATCCATTATGGCAGGAGAATAGACTGCTCCGCCGGCAGCTGGGCCAACAATTATAGAAATTTGAGGGATTACTCCGGAAGCAATAGTATTACGGTAAAATAGCTGACCATAGCCACTTAGAGAATCTACTCCTTCTTGAATGCGGGCTCCGCCAGAATCGTTTATTCCGATACACGGTGCACCCATTTTCATAGCCATATCCAACACCTTACATATCTTCTTAGCGTGCATTTCTCCCAACGAACCGCCAATAACGGTAAAATCCTGAGCAAAAACATAAATCAGTCTTTCATTAATAGTTCCATAACCAGTTACGACTCCCTCGCCGGGTGCCTCCACTTTGTCCATACCAAAATTGTTACATCTGTGCTCAACTAAAAGGTCAAGTTCTACAAAGCTATCTTTATCTAAAAGAAGGTCAATTCTTTCTCGAGCAGTAAGCTTGCCTTTTTCATGTTGGGCTTTTACTCTCTTCTCCCCTCCGCCTGCTTTTACTTTTTCTTCTTTTTCTTTTAAATTTTTCATCAATTCATCAATTGATAATTTCATTAATTTATCTTACCACCTTTCTCCAGTATTTTTATAATTCTCAACTAATTTCCTGTTTTTTATGCTGTATTAAGCTATAAACTTTATGCTATGATTTTGGGCTTTTTTTGTAGAGCTAAAAACTTAAAACGAAAACCGAAAAACCATAATTCAAAACTCAAAACCTTTTACTCGTATATCCTATCGCGTTTAGATATATTTGATCAAACTTCTTAACCTTTGCTATCTAAATTCTGAATTCTATTTTCTTCACGAGATGCGACTCACGAGATACGAGATACTAATTAGACTTCTATTTTATTTACTTATCTCTTTCGCACAATTCAACAAGAATACCATTAGTGCTCTTAGGATGTAAGAAGGCTATTTTTGCTCCGCCTGCTCCATACCTCGGTTTTTCGTCTATTAACCTAACTCCTTCCTTTTTTAATTTTTCTAATACTTCCTCAATATTATTAACTCTAAAAGCAATATGTTGAATCCCCTCGCCTTTCTTCTCAATAAACCTGGCAATAGGACCCTCTGGTGAAGTGGATTCTAACAGTTCCAATTCACTATCACCTAAAGGTAAAAAAGCAACTTTAACTTTCTGCTCTTCTACAATCTCTTCGCCAGCAACTTTCAACCCCAGTATACTGCTTAGAAGTTCACTGGTTTCTTTAACACTTTTTACCGCAATTCCAATATGATCTATCTTTTCAACCATTTTTTACACCTCCTTGTGTATAAGAATGTATTAATATATTTGATAATTTCTCTACTGCAGTATAGGGATCTTCTTCCCGCTTTACTATTTTAGCTGCTATCTTATTTAAAAATCCATTATCAATAAAAGTTGAAAGTATTTCTTTCCATTGTTCCTGGATAAGGTCAAATATCTCTTTTTTAGCACTCTCCAGGCGCCTTTGCTCTAACTCTCCACTTTCCTTTAGATATTTGATATGTCGATCAATTTCTTCCAAAAGTTTTTGAATACCAACATTGTCTGTAGCTATAGTCTTTAAAACCGGGGGGCGCCATCTGCTATTTTGGTTTAAATCTAACATCATTTCTATCTCGGTAGCTAAACGTTCGCAACCTTCTTTGTCGGCTTTGTTGACCACAAAAATATCTCCGATTTCCATTATTCCAGCTTTTATGATCTGAACATCGTCTCCCATTCCTGGCATACTTATTAGTGCAACTGTATCTGCTACTTTAACTATATCTACTTCTGATTGACCTACTCCAACTGTTTCAATAAATATTATATCTTTACCTAAAGCATCTAATATCTTAACCGTTGCCTGGGTAGCCTGAGAAAGTCCTCCTAGATGCCCTCGAGTACTCATACTTCTTATAAAAACACCTTTGTCTAAGCTTAAATCCTGCATGCGAATTCTATCACCCAACAACGCTCCTCCCGTAAACGGACTAGTAGGATCTATAGCAATAATACCTACTTTCTTGCCCTTTTTTCTTAATGTTTTGGTAAGTTTATCAGTAATAGTACTCTTGCCTGAACCGGGAGGACCTGTTATCCCTATTACCAGGGCATTCCCAGTATAGTTATATAGTTTTCTCAAAATCTTCTGAGCTTGACTAAAGTTATTTTCTACTAAAGTTATTAGCTTTGCAGCTGCTCTGCGATCACCATTAATTATTTTTTTAATGATTTCTTTTTCCATTTAACATACCCTTTGTTCGTATCACGTATCGCGACTATTTACCTATAGCTTAAGTGTGCAGTGTAGGGGGCTGATTTATCCGCCCCGAGTTGTTTTGGTAATTTTTCTTAGCGGGTTCGATGAATCGAACCCCTACTCTATCCGCTCTACGCTCTACGCTATTAATTATTTTACTTTTTCTTTAATAAACTTAATTATATCACGAGTGTCAGTCCCAGGGGTGAATACTTCTGCTATACCTACCTTTTTTAATTCAGGAATATCTTCTTCGGGGATTACTCCTCCGCCCATAACGATAATATCTTTAATATTATTTTCTTTTAGAAGTTCCATTACTTTGGGGAAGAGATGGGTATGAGCTCCCGATAAAATACTCAATCCAATAACATCTACATCTTCCTGGATAGCAGTTTCCACAATCTGCTCAGGAGTCTGCCGTAATCCAGTATAAATAACCTCCATTCCAGCATCCCTTAAAGCTCTTGCTACAACCTTTGCCCCTCGATCATGACCATCAAGACCAGGTTTAGCTATTAATACTCTAATTTTTTTCCCTTCCATTATTCATTCCTCCACTTTCTAAAGCTTTACAGACTCTTTATATTCACCAAAGATACTTCTTAACACATCACAAATTTCGCCCAATGTGGCATAAGATTTTACACAATCTAAGATCAAGGGCATTAAATTAGCATCTGTTTTTGCAGCCTTCTCTAATAATTTCAAAGTTTCTTTTACTTTATGACTGTCTCTTTCCTCTTTTAACTTTTTAAGTTCCTCAACTTGCCGGCGACCCACTTCCGGATTAACTTTCAAAAGGCCTTTAGGTGACCCTTCCTTTATCTTAAACTTATTAACACCTACTACTATCCTTTTTCTCTCTTCAATATCTTTCTGGTATTGATAAGCACTATTCTGTATCTCCTGTTGAATAAATCCTTTTTCAATAGCTTGAGTAACGCCGCCTAATTTATCAATTTTTTCAATATATTCCAAAGCTTGCTTCTCAATTTCATTGGTTAAGGTTTCTATATAGTAGGAACCGGCCAAAGGATCAACTGTTTCAGTTACTCCACTTTCGTAAGCTAAAACTTGTTGAGTTCTAAGGGCAATCCTTACCGAATCTTCAGCAGGTAGAGCCAGGGCTTCATCTCTTGAATTTGTATGGAGAGATTGGGTTCCACCCAATACTGCTGCTAAAGCTTGCATAGTAACCCTTATAATATTATTGTCTGGTTGCTGTGCCGTTAAAGTACACCCAGCTGTTTGAGTATGAAATCTAAGCATTAAAGACTTTTTATTTTTAGCTCCAAATCTTTCTTTCATAATTTTAGCCCACAACCTTCGAGCTGCTCTAAATTTTGCTACCTCCTCTAATAAATCATTATGAGCATTAAAGAAAAAAGATAATCTTGGTGCAAAATCATCAACTTTCAATCCAATTTTTATTGCTGCATCCACATAAGCTATTCCATCTGCCAAAGTAAAGGCCACTTCTTGAACTGCTGTAGCTCCAGCTTCTCGGATATGGTATCCACTTATACTAATGGTATTCCATAGAGGCATCTCTTTAAAACAAAATTCAAAGATATTGGTAATTAATCTCATTGAGGGAGTTGGAGGGAAGATATAAGTTCCCCGAGCAATATATTCTTTTAGTACATCGTTTTGAATAGTCCCCTTTAGTTTATCAGGAGCTACTCCTTGTTTTTCCGCTACTGCAATGTACATGGCTAAGAGTACAGATGCAGGAGCATTTATAGTCATTGAAGTGCTTACTTTATTAAGGGGAATCCCATTAAATAACATCTCCATATCTTTTAAAGAATCTATGGCTACCCCCACTTTTCCTACTTCGCCCAAGGACATATCGTTATCTGAATCATAGCCAATTTGTGTGGGTAGGTCAAAAGCAACACTTAATCCGGTTTGTCCTTGATCTAACAGGTATTTATAACGCTTATTAGATTCTTCTGCTGTGCCAAAACCGGCATATTGACGCATAGTCCAAAATCGGCCTCGATACATAGTTGGTTGCACCCCGCGAGTATAAGGGTATTGTCCAGGGAAATTCAACTCTTTATTATAGTCAGACTCTTCTAAATTTACAGGAGTATATAGACGCTCAACCTCTTTCCCTGAACCAGTAACAAATTTATCTTTTCTTTCGGGAAAACGTTCAAGAGTCTTCTGTACAACATTATTTTCCCATTCTTTCTTTAATTGTTTAATTTTTTTCATTTCTTCTTTATCAAACATCTTGCACCTCTCAAATAATAGTATATAGTATCGAGTATATAGTTAAGAAAAAACTAGAGAAAATATCGCGTCTAAAACACAGTTATAAGTAATATGTAATGAATAACATATAACGAAAAACGTAAAGAGAAAACCAGAATTTAAAAGTTAAAACTTTTTATTTTTTTTAAGTAATCAAGTATTCAGAATTCAGTAGCCAGAAGTCAGAAAAATATATAATAACTCTATATATAATGTAATATTATTCTGTCTCCTGGATTTTGTTTCCTGGCTACTACCTCTTTACTATATACTCGATACTCAATACTATATACTGTTTTTTTATACGCTAAATATTTATATACCATTCTTTAATTTTAGGTTTTAAGCTTTGGTTTTATGTTTTTCGTTTTGCGCTTTACGCTATATACTACTTGTTATGCTATTTTGTTTTTAGTATTTTAAATTATAAACAAAAACATTTATTAAAATGACATTTATGCCAGTTATATATTCTAATTCACTTTTGAGGCTTTTTTGAATTTTTAATCCAACCTGGGGAATATTTTCCCCATATCTAAGCACCAAACTAATATTTACCAGAATACCTTCTTCTTTAATGCTGATTTGGGATTTACCCAATTTTACAACTTCTTTGAAATCTTTAAGTATATAAATAATTATATCTAAAATTGTATTTTCAGAAACATATAATTTTCCAAAATAACTAAAGGGCGGCCTTACTATCGCTCTCTCACCAATTTTCCTTTTACTATATCTTCTCTTATAAAATATCTCCAATGATTCCAATATATTTACCGGGAATTTTCTTTGTACTTCGATCCCAGGTAAGGGTATAACATGTTTCCCTTCTTTTAATCTAACGGATTTTGCTTCCTCAATTTCTTTGTCAGTCGAAACATCTTCAATCTTTAAAATTCTTTTAGGGGGTGGCAATTCTAAAGTTTTAATAATTTTATCAATCATCCTAACCGATGTTCCAATAACCAATATCTTAGTTGGTTTAGCTTTTTTTATTACCTCTATTACTTCATGAGCATGAGAAGGCTCTTCGAAAATAGCTGTCCTAATTGCTTGAATTCTGTTCTTGTCTTTTTTTGCAGAATGTCCGGCTAATATTTTATCTTTCCTTATTAAAAGACCATCATCAATTATATAATTTATATTATATTTATGAGCAATTAATAAGGCCTTGTGACTCTTACCAGTTCCACTCTCTCCTATTAAAGCAAATATCTCCACTTTTAATTACCTTCTCCCAACATTTTTCGTATCTCGTATCTCGTATTTAGTATCTCGCCAGAAAAATACATTCTAATATATAATTTTCAAATTTCTTTAATCTTTCTGACTATTTATTTTTTACGAGATACAATTCACGAGATACGAGATACTAATTTCTATTTCTTAGGTTTTACCCAACCTCTACCCTCTACTGCTTTAGCTACACGTTGAATCGCAATTAAATAAGCAGCATCACGGGTATAGCATTTTTTCTCGATAGCTAAATCAGCTACCGCGTTGAAGGCATTAGTCATAATACAATCGAGTTTTTCTAAAACTTCGTCTTTTGGCCAATAGTAATTCATATTATTTTGAACTTCTTCAAAATAAGAAACAGTTACTCCACCAGCATTACAAATGAAATCAGGAATCATATAGACACCTTTCTCTTTTAAGACTTCATCTGCTTCTAAAGTTGTTGGAGTATTGGCTGCTTCTGCATAAACTTTAACTGTATCAAAATTAATATCATTTACATTATCCTGAGTAACTGCTTGTCCCAAAGCTGCAGGTATAAGAACATTAACGTTTTTCTTTAACCAGGCGTCTCCACCTTCTTGTTCCCAGCCAAAAGATTTGGCTTTTTCTGGATCGATAGTTCCAAATTTATCCAAAGTACCTGGAGCAAGTAAGTCTTTAGGGTCAATTCCTTTTTCGCAACTGTAAGTATAGACTTTTTTGTCTTTAGGATCCCAGCAAGATATTGCTACTACTTTCCCGCCATATTGAACAAATTTTTCGCAGGTATATTGGGCAACATTACCAGCACCCTGAATAGAAGCGGTGGCATTTTTAAAATTAATACCCAGCCTCTTTAGTGCTTCTCGAATACAGTAAACCGTACCGTAACCAGTAGCCTCTGTTCTGCCAAGTGAACCACCTACCCCTACTGCCTTACCAGTAACAAAGCCAGGCTTTCTAGATCTGGCAATAACATCATATTCGTCCATTATCCAGAGCATGTCCTGAGGATTAGTGCCTACATCTGGGGCAGGAACATCTATCTCCGGGCCTACAAGATCATATACCTTCCTAACCCAACCTCGGCATAATCTTTCAGTCTCTCTATCAGATAATTTTCTTGGATCTACGATAATTCCACCTTTACCTCCACCTAAAGGAATATCTACCACTGCACATTTCCAGGCCATCATCATAGCTAATTGTTTTACCATATCAATTGTCTCATCTTCTGCAAAACGAAGACCACCTTTAGCTGGCCCCCGAGCGGTAGAATGTTGAACTCTAAAACCGGTAAATGTCTTGGTGGTACCATTATCCATATCTATCGGAATGGTAAATTGTATAGCCCTTTCTGGCTCTCTCATAAATTCCCGTAAAGAAGAATCAAGATTGAGTAATTCTGCATTATGATCAAATTGTGCTTGAACGAGTTCAAAAGGGTTCATTTCTTTAGTCATTTTATAAAGTCCTCCTAAATATTTTTTTATATTTTAATTTAACTTAAACATGATTTAATTAAAACTTAAAATTCTAAATTTTCTTTCTAGCCCATTGCTTACCTCCCTTTTTTAGAATAATTCATATTATTTATTTTTTATGTATATTAATCATCTAAACTCACATTAACCTTCCTAATGAGCTCGATGAATTGAACCTTTAAACACAATTAAACTAAAAATTTAAAACCTTTTTCTCAAACTCCTCCCCGAAGACAAGAATTCATCTATTGCCCGAGCTGCTACCTTGCCATCTCCTACTGCAGAGATTACGGTAGCCGAACCTCGGACAATATCTCCTCCGGCAAAGATCCCTTCTTTGGTAGTAGTTTTGGTGTTATCATCTATAACAAAATAACCCCACTGGTTAATCTTGACCCCGGTGGCACTGCGGGCTACAATAGGATTAGCTGAGGTGCCGATGGCATCTATGACCATATCTGTTTCGATTAGGAAATTAGAACCGGGAATGGGAATGGGTCTTCTTCGACCTGAATCATCCGGTTCACCTAATTTCATCTTCAGACATTCCATCCCGATAACATTACCCTTATCATCACCCAATACTCTAATGGGGAGGGTAAGGAAATTAAAGATGATCCC
>DMCY01000069.1 GCA_003451675.1 Candidatus Atribacteria bacterium | reverse complement strand
TCCCCTGAAACCCCTCAAAATCAAAATGGTTTTCAGTTCTCGGTTCTCAGTTTTCAGACCAAATATGCAGGTATAATAGTATGAGATTGCTATCCTGCCTCTAATTAACCTTAAGGTAATATTTATCACCCTCACCTTACCTCTCCCTTCTAAGGGAGAGGGATATGGCACTAGCATATTATATAAGGATAAATTTTTAAAATATCGAAATTGAATGGTAATTCCAATATTAGCTTTTGGCTAATTTCACCTTTAGTTTGGCAATCATATCTTCGGTCATCCTGGCTAAATTGTAGTCTGGTTGCCATCCCCATTCCTGACGCGCTACCGTATCATCCATACTGTTAGGCCAGGAATCGGCAATAGCCTGCCTTAAGGGGTCAATTTCATAGCTTATCTGAAAATCTGGAATCCATTTTTTGATCTCCTGGGCTAGCTCCTCCGGACAAAAACTCATAGCAGTAACATTATAGCCATTGCGATATCTTAACCGGGAAGGCTCAGCCTCCATAAGATTGACTACTGCCTTTAAAGCATCAGGCATATACATCATATCCAGATAGGTGCCTTTATCTAAAAAACAGGTATATTTTTTATTTTTGAGTACTTCGTAAAAAATCTCCACCGCATAATCCGTAGTCCCTCCTCCAGGGAGAGTAACATAAGAGATAATTCCTGGAAGGCGAACACCCCTCGTGTCCACTTTATATTTAAGATGATAATAATCGCAGAGTAGCTCTCCCGTAACCTTAGTCAACCCGTAGATAGTCTGGGGCCTTTGAATGGTCTCCTGCGGGGTATTATTCTTAGGAGTAGAGGGGCCGAAGACCGCAATAGAACTGGGAGTAAAGACCGCACATTTTTGTTCACGGGCTATTTCCAGTACATTACATAAACCGTGGATATTTACCTTCCAGGCTAATTGAGGATTATTTTCTCCTTTAGCCGAGAGGATGGCCGCTAGATGAAATATAGTATCTATTTGATATTTTTGGACCACAGAATAAATTTCTGCTGCTTCTAAACAATCGATAGACTCAAAAGGTCCTTCCTGGCTAATTATTCCCTCTGGGGCTGGCTTAATATCAGAAGCGACCACCTTCCCCTCCCCGTACCTTTGTCTTAAAAAAGGGGTTAATTCGGAGCCAATTTGCCCCAGTGCCCCCGTTATTAGGATCCTTTTCATATTAAAAAATTTCCTTTTTAATTATTTATAAAAGTATTAATGTGCCAACAGGTTTCCAAATTTATGTTTAGATTTTCATATATTCTTTTTTAGTTGTTTTTGCCATATTGTTAATTTCATTTAAATACTTTTCTTTACTTTTTTTCTTTTCTTTCAAAACTTGCTTAGCGAGGTCTGCATTATTGGATAGAAGGTCTATTATAGTCATAGCTATTATTTTAGCTGGAATAATGTAAGCCATTTCTTTATCTATAATTTTAAAATCTTTTGAATGTAGTTCTCCCTCAAATCCTGCGGTCATAGGATGAATTCCTGGCATTATTTGAGTAACGTCACCCATGTCGCTTGAGCCAGTATTGTGGATATGCATTTCGTAAACATTTTCTTTACCTACAATTTTAGTAGCATTATTTATAAATATTTTAGTCATAATATCATTGGGAATTATAGGCATATATCCGGGTAAATCATCTATTTCAATATTACACCCCATAGCCATTGCTCCGGCTTCTAATGCTCGATTAATCTTTTTATTAGTTTCTATTAGTATATCCATACTTTTTGCTCTTACGTAAGATTCTATTTTTACTTCACTCGGGACTACATTTACCCCTTCTCCTCCTTTAGTTATTATAGGGTGAACTCTGATACAGTCATCATCTTTAAAAGTTTCTCTTAGAGAATTTATCGCTTGCAACCCTAACATAGCAGCACTTAAGGCGTTTATTCCTTTTTCTGGGGCTGCTCCTGCATGAGAACTTTTCCCTATATACCTAACCATTTTCCCAATAAATCCATTCATACTTATATTTGGATAAATAACTCTCTTTGGTGTATTTGGTGCAGGATGAAACATCATTGCCATATCTATATCATCAAATTCTCCTAACCTAATTAACTCTTGTTTCCCCCCCAGGAACGCTATTTTCCCTTCTTCCCTTAATTTTTTCCTATACTCTATTTCAATGTACTCTTCAGCTGGGACTGCAAAAAGAGTTACTGATCCCTCCAAATCTTTCATTACTCCGGAATTAATTAGTCCCCAACCAACTCCGAGTAAGTTAGTTATCATAGTATTATGACCACAGGCATGAGCAGCTCCTGTTTTTTTATCAGCAAAAGGATGGTTTGGTGATATGACTGCATCCATTTCACCTAGAATAGCAATATTAGGAGATTTTTTTCTCCCGGGTATATTTGCTTTAATTCCGGTTAGAGCTAATTTATCTTTATATTTAACTCCTATTTTTTCCAATGTTTCTTTTATCAGTTTAGCAGTTTCTCCTTCTTTAAATCCTAATTCCGGATTTTTTAATATTTTCTCACCGATAGAGATTAATTCTTCTTTATTTTCATCTATAATTTTACAGATATTTCTCTTGTAGCTATCTAAATCCATTTTAAAGTAATCTCCTCACAATATTATTTTTATTAAATGTAAGGGGAGAAATATTTTATCATCAGAATCACTATTTTAGGTAGTAATAAAATTTATTCTCCCCTTAAAAATAAATGGAACTTTTGGTAAAGGCGTTATTTTTGGTTATTTTAACGTTTTTAGAGATTAAATTATTCCCTGAATTTTTAAGACAATCTGAGCTACTATTGCTGAGCCAAAGAAAGTTGCTAAAAATACAAAACATGCAATCACAATAAGTTTCCAGCTTATCTTTGCTAATTTTGTTATGGATAAGCCTATAGAGATACCCGCGTATGCCAATATGGGAGTAGTGGTACCTAAAAAATTGATCTGATTAGTATATTTAAGAATAAATTTGGAAGTGGGAAGATAAGGCATAGTAAGTATTAAAGCGATAAGGCAAACATAAGCAAAAGCTGGTAACTTAAAAGGCAGTATTTCCTTCAAAGTTAATCCTACCATAGATAATACTATAATAATTATTATGCCTGGCAGTGCGTCGATAAGTGAGATACCATAGCCAATTTTTTGCCCGATTAAAGTAATGATGGCTACCAGGATTAACATTTTTAAGCGTTCTATATTTTTTTCTACATCATAAATCATTTGTTTGACCCCCTTTGAATTTTAGGTTGTAGTAGTGAATACAATTTGTTTACTAAAGGCAAGCCGATGAAGAGATCCATATACAAGCCGGTTACACCAGTCAATAAATTACTGGTTGCAGCGTAGGCAAGAATAGTTTCCTTCATTTCTGGAAGAGTAACTACTAATGAAGCGGAACTCGCGGTCATCATAGATGCACTTCCTACACCACAGGCCATAGCTAAGGCGTAAGGATGGAGGCCAGTTATAGGCGAAAATCCTCCTAATAGTCCAAAGAATATTGTTCCAAAGACGGTGCCACAAAGATAGGTTGCTAAAACTCCGTTCCCTTCTGGTGAATTTATTCCGTAGATTTCACCTATAAGGCCTAAGGTTGGTTCTCGGGAGATACTAACCGTTGCGCCGACAGCCTCTCTTTTAAGTCCGAGCAATAGAGCAATTGGTAAAGCTAAAATTATTGTCCCTAAGTTCCCAAATTCTTGTAATATTAAAGCTGGACTGGATTTTATTATCATAGGGATTGCAGGTCCAACCTGAGTTCCATACTTTACTCCTAAAGGCAAAAGAGCAATCATTAATAATGGTCCAGCCAATTTACATTCTTCCATTGAAATTATTGATTTAAGCCAGGTAATAGTTTTTCCGAGAACATCAGGAGTAATAAGTATACCGAGTATTACTGCAAAGAGCATAGGTAGAAGTACTATATTACCAGGACCTACTTTAAAGGTATGACTTCCGATAAGCTCACAGATTACTACTATCACCAATACAGTAAGATGTAATTTTGCATGGGTCTTAAAACGCCCTTTGGTCTTAAGCAATTCTTTTTCTTCGTCAATTTTTTCTTTAGACATTTTATTTCACCTTTCCTTTAAATAAATAATATTTTTCCTCAAAAGAGTCCTCGCTTTTAGTTTTATTATTTATATTTTCACCTCCTTTATAATTTTCTTAGGTTTTTTAGTTAGAAATTTTTTCTTCAGTATATAAGCTCATTTTTATCTGATTTATAAAGTGGATGGCGTGGTCTTTCATAATCTGTTCACTCTTATTTTGCTCCTTGTTTTCCAGGGCCACTATAAGATTTTCAAAATCTTCGGGAATTTCTTGTGAATAAGTATCATTTTCTTTGGCAAAAAACCAGAGGCGACCGATCTGATTGCGTAATCTTTGTAAGGTTTCGGCTAAGGTTTGATTTTTGGTAGAGAAATTGAGGAGATCGTGAAATTCTGCATCTAATTGAATTAACTTGTTTCGGTTCTTTTCTTGCTTTATCTTCTTATTAAGTTCTTTTAATTTATCTAATTCCTCGGGAGTTATCCTTTGAGCTGCTAATCTTCCGGCAAGTCCAATTAAAAAAAGTCTGATTTCAAAAACATCTTTAAGGTCCTGAAAGCTTACATCAGTAATATAAATGCCATTATTAGGTATTATATGCACTAATTTTTCAACTTCCAGGAGAATTAAAACTTCCCGAATGGGTATAGGACTTACCCCGAATTCTTTGGCCAATTCTTTTATGTTTAATACTTGTTTTGGTTGATAATCTAAGAAGACTATGCGTCTTTTAAGTTCCGAATAAATTTCTTTATTTGCCATAAATATCACCAATATATTATACTATTATTAACTTTATATCATTAATATATTTATTGTCAAGTAATTTTTAAAAATTGTCTATGTCAACCTTTTGGGGGTAGTTTTTTTGCTGTAAAAATTCCTTCTGGTTTTAGGTAGACTTACCTTATAGACTAAAGCT
>DMCY01000043.1 GCA_003451675.1 Candidatus Atribacteria bacterium | reverse complement strand
ATTTTTAGGGCAACATCTACTGTATTCTCTCTGGGTTGTCTAAGCCGGGGTAATAAAATAATAAATTCGTCTCCTCCTAAACGACAAATAGTATCGGTTTTTCGCAGGAGCTTACTGAATCTTTTTGCTACTCCTTGGAGCACCTGGTCTCCAATATCATGGCCAAATTTATCATTAACTTCTTTAAAATTATCCAAATCCAAAAACATCACAGAAAAATTTTTCCGTTCTCTTTTAGCATAAGCTATTTCCTGTTTCATTCGATCATAAAATAATACCCGATTGGGTAATCTGGTTAGACAATCATACAGGCTAAGAAACTTTAATTTTTCTTCTGCTTGTTTTCTCTCAATTGCAGTAGCTATCTGTTGCGAAACAAATTCCATAAGCTTAATATCTTTTTTAGAATAAAGGTTTGGATCAGTGTAACTTTGCAAAATCATGGATCCAATAATTTTATTTTCTATCTTTAAAGGAACACCTAACCATATCTGTTTATTGGTTATAACATCATAGGAAATAAAATTCCCCTGAGCAATCATTCTTTTATATTTATTATAATTCAACAGTAATGAATCCCCTGTTTTAAAAATATAGCTAAAAATACTATCGGAGATACTGTATTTTGAGACTAAGAAATCCTTATCTCTTTCTCCTGCTTCATCAACGTAATAAGAAAAATAAAGTTTGTTCTTCTCTTCATCAAATAAGGCGATGGAAAAATTAGTCGTATTGATAATGGTGCTGAGTTCTTCGCGAATAACAGGATAGAGTTGTGTTAAGGAAATATCGGAGTTAGCTGCTCGGGAAATATTATATAATACGTTATTTACTGCTTCGTTTGCTTTACGATTAGTAACATCGTTTAGTAAAAATATTTTTCCGGTAGTTTGCTCGTTCACTTGGTTTAAGGTAACAGAAACAGAGACATGAATTAATTTATTATTCTTTTTCTTTGCTATCAATTCCAAATCGGTAAAAACACGGTCACTACCCAAAATTTGTGTACGCCAATTAGTCAATACCTTTTCAATATGTTTACCTCTCATATCCTCAAGTTCATAGCCAAATAGCTCTTCAAATCGTTTATTTACCTCCAGAACAATACCATCCATATCGGTATAGGCCAATGCTTCCGGTGAATTTTTAAATAGACCGATAAACTCCTGCCTACTTCGTTGAAGTGCTTGTTCATTCTTTTTAAACCTGGATGTATCACTAAAAATAGGTTTTGCCCTTAAATCTGTTTTACTATTTTTATTATTAGGACTATCCGATTTTGCTTTTAACCGACTGAATTTATTTACCAATTTATTTAAATAACTACGATTTTTTCTGTTTTTTCCCATCTTTCTATCTCTTTCTTAGGGTTCTCAATATTTAAACATATATTAATTGTTTACACTTACGAAAGTAGGTACGAGAATTACATTTTCTTTTTAGAGGTATTCTATATATTTATACCACATAATTTTTAAAAATCCTCTTTTTGTAGAAATAAAAATATGAGCAAATTCTTAAGTTGTTTTATTCTGCAATTTTAAAAATAAAAATTAGATGTAGAATGTAAGATGAAGAATAAAAAGAAGATAGGAAATTGCTTTCCCTTTTTGGGATATTTTTTGGGGACGGTTCTTTGCTTTAAAAATAATTCAAAGAACCGTCCCCTGTTTCACTGATTTACTTTATTCGGTAATAACTTTTAAGGGAACGGGAATAAATTCTACACCTAATTCTACACCATTTACTACTAAATAACCGTTCATTACTCCCAGAACTCCCATCATCCAGGGTTGCTGAGCAATCGTAGCTTTCATATCTCCTGCTTTGATAGCATCAAGAGCATCAGGTACAGCATCAAACCCTACTACAAACATTTCATCCTGCCTTTTGGCTGCTTTTATAGCTTGAATAGCACCCAGAGCCATTTCGTCATTCTGAGCAAATACCGCATCGATTTTTGGTTGAGCCTGTAAGATATTTTCCATAACGCTCATTCCTTTGGCTCTATCAAAATCAGCAGTCTGCTTTGCAGCTAATTTGATACCAGAGAATTTGGCAATGTAAGTATCAAAACCCTGACCTCTTTCCCGAGCTGCAGATGCTCCGGTAATTCCTTCTAATTCTACTACAACACCCTTTTCTCCTAATTGTTCTACCGTATAGGCTGCAGCCATTTCTCCGCCTTTGACATTATCGGAAGCAATATGCAAGGCAACATCTCCACCGCTGACACTACGGTCAATAGTTAAGAGAGGAATACCGGCTTTATTAGCCTCTTCTACAGCAGGAACAAGAGCATCGGCGTCAGTAGGATTTAAGAGAATAACGTCAACTTTTTTCTGGATTAAGTCTTCGATATCAGATACCTGTTTAGCCGAGTCATTCTGAGCGTCCATAACTACTAAATCCACATCAAGAACTTTTGCCTGTTCTATGGCACCATCCCTTAAGATTACAAAGAATGGGTTATTCAGAGTAGAAACTGATAATCCGACAGTCATACTGCTTGCAAAAGCAGAAACCCCTAAAATTGCTACCAAACAAAGTGCAAGTAATAACTTTTTCATTTAAAAAACCTCCTTATTTTTTAAAGATACAGTAATGTTAATTAACAAAGATTCTTTTTTTTATTCTTTCACCACCTTTTTTTTGGTAATTTCTCATTTCTTGCCGCTTTGAGCTACTGTTACAGCTATTAGGATGACAATACCTTTCACCACCTGCTGGTAAAAGGATGAAACATTAAGCATATTTAATCCATTATTCAAGATACCCATAATAAAGGCTCCAACCAGAGTGCCCCACAGCTCTCCTTCTCCTCCAAAAAGATTAGTTCCGCCCAAGACTACAGCTGCAATAGCATCTAACTCATAACCCATACCAGCTGTTGGTTGGGCAGAATTAAGCCGGGAAGCCAAAACCATGCCAGTTAATCCTGAAAGAAAACCACTAATAGCAAAGGTAGAAATAATAACATTATTTACTTTTATTCCTGATGCTCGAGCAGCATTAATATTGCCGCCGGTGGCGTAGACATAACGACCAAAACGGGTTAATTTTAAAACAATATATGCTAATATAAATATAATTAACATCAAAATTATAGGGAAAGGAACGTTTCCTATATATCCTCTTCCTAAAAAAGCAAAAGAAGAAGGTAAACCAGTAATCGGGCGTCCATCGGTATAAACCAGGGTTCCTCCTCGAGCTATAGCCATCATGGCCAGAGTTGCGATAAAGGCAGGTATCTTTAATTTAGTAATTACTATTCCATTAAAAGCCCCTAAAGCAGTTCCCAGAGCCAGTCCAGCAAGAATGCCAAAAAATATTCCACCGTTTTGCATTACTCCCGCTCCTACTGCTCCGGAGAAAGCTAAAACAGAACCTACGGAGAGATCTATGCCAGCCCCAAGAATTACAAAGGACATACCCACAGCCAGGAAAGCAACAATAGAAGTCTGCCTCATTACAATAAGCATATTGGATATAGTGAAAAATCTTTCAGATAAAATAGAGAAGGCAGTAATTAATCCGATTAAACCGATTAATATTCCATATCGCCGAATCATGTCTTTAAACTGTAAATTTTTCATATTAAGACACCTTTTTTCTGGTAGCAAATTTTAAAATATTTTCTTCTGTTGAATTCTTCGGATCTAATTCTGTAGTAATTCTTCCTTCGCTCATTACTAAAACTCGATGAGCAATTCCTAATATCTCCGAAAACTCGGAAGAGATAAAGATTATCCCTATCCCTCTTCGGGCGAGAGTATTAACAATATTATAAATTTCTAATTTAGCTCCTACATCTATCCCTCTGGTGGGTTCATTCATAATCAAAATCTTAGGCCTGGTGAGCAACCATTTACCAACCACCACCTTCTGTTGATTACCTCCGCTTAAAGACTCTGCTTTCTGGGAAAAGGAAGCAAAACGAATAGATAATTCCTTCTGTGCTTCTTTGGCCTTTAATAATTCTCTCTTCAGGTCAATAAAATATTTCCTGGCAATATCCCGGTAAAGTGCTGGAAGAGTAAGGTTTTCTAATACACTTCTAACAATGACCAATCCCAATTCCCTTCGGTCTTCCGGTAATAAAGCCAGACCGTGTTCAATGGCTTTAAAAGGTGAATTTATATCTACTTTTTCTCCTTTTATATATATCTCTCCTGTATCTAAATGATTTAGACCGAAGATAGCCAGAGCTACCTCCGAAAGACCAGAACCTACCAGTCCAGCCAGACCAAGAATTTCTCCTTCTTTAAGTTGAAAGGAAACATCTGAAAATTGTCTTTCTTTATTGATTTTTTTTACTTCAAAAATTACCTTACTTTCTTCTTTCTGTTTGGCCTTAGGGGGAAAGATAAACTCTAAAGAACGACCGACCATATTATTAATCACCTGATTACGGTCAATCTGAGCTACCGGTTTAGTTAAGATTAATTCTCCATCCCGCAGAATACTTACTTTATCAGCTATCTCGAATATCTCTTCTAAGCGGTGAGAGATAAAAAGCGTGGTAACCCCCTTGGCTTTTAACCCCCGAACTACTTCAAAGAGGCGGCTGGTTTCTTCTAAAGTTAAGGCAGCAGTAGGTTCATCCATAATAATTATTTTAGAATTTAAAGATAAGGCTTTAGCAATCTCCACCACTTGCTTCTGGGCAACACTTAAATCTCTTATCTTTAAGTAGGAATCTAAATGGAACATCTTCAGAGAATCTAAAATCTCCTCGGTCTGTTTATACATTAAGTTACTATCCATAAATGATAAATGCCCTCTAGTTAATTCCCGACCTAAAAAAATATTTTGGGCTACATCTAAAGTAGGAACTAAACTAAATTCCTGATGGATTAAACTAATTCCATGACGATAGCCATCAGAAGGAGAATTAATTTGAGCTTCCTGGCCAAATACTTTAATAATTCCGGTATCGCGGAGCAATTCTCCCACAGCTATTTTCATTAAAGTTGATTTACCAGCTCCATTTTCTCCAACAATTGCATGAACATCAGTTTTTTTTATCTGAATACTGACTTCCTTTAAAGCCTGCACTCCGGGGAAACTTTTAGAAATATTAATAAATTCTAAGGCTAAATCATTCAAAATATCACTCCTGAGATTAGAATAATATTGGCATAAGGGCTACATTCTCCCGTCCTAACAATCGCTCTGGCCTTTTTAGATAATTCTTTTAACTCTTCATGGGTAATAAACTTAACTTCCCTTATTAATAAGGAAATCAAATTTAAGGTTTGAGGATTTTTTTCTTTAATTTCCTTAGCTACATAGGCCTCTTCGACTTTTAATTCGAAAAGGACTGCTGGCAAGACTTCTGCGAAAGAAGGAGTTCCGCATTTTAAAGCTAAATCAATTCTCTCCACTTCTTTAGGAATAGGCAAGCCGGTATCAGCAATTACTAACATATCACGATGCCCCATCTCAGAGATAACTCGATTAAGTTGAGGATTTAAAATTCCATTTTTTTTCATCTCTATACCTCCCATCTGCATACTGAATCCCGTTCAATAAGCTCAGTCTCAAACTCTATAGATTTCTTTATTTTCTTCCTATCTATCACTTTGAGTAAGGTCTCAACTGCCTTCTGGCCTATCAGGTAAGTAGGTTGAGCAATGGTGGTCAAGGGGGGATAAGTACAATCCGAAAAGGGTATATTATCAAATCCGATTATGGATATATCTTCTGGTACCCGGACCTTTAATTGGGCAAAGGCTTTTAAAGCTCCGATAGCCATCAGGTCATTAGCCGCAAAGATAGCCGTAGGCAGATCATCTGAATTCTTTAGCTGGGGCCAATGGTGTATTATTTTCTGATAAGCAGTATCTAGACGGAACTCAGCCACTAATTCTTTTTTCCAATTTATATAGACTTCTTTCAGGGCAGAAAGATAACCTTTTTTTCTTTCCTGATTAGTTCTGGTCCCTTCTATTCCAGCTAAGTACATTATTTTCTTGTGCTTCATTGTTAGTAAATATTTAACTGCAGAATAAGCCCCAGCAAAATTATTTACCTTAACAATGGGAGTCGTCATTCCATTTATTTCTCTATCAATAAGTACTATGTTCATCTTTTTAAGTAAGGATATCTCTTCTTCGGGAAACTCCTCCTCCCGATAACCCGCCACCGTCAAAATTACTCCATCTACCCGTCGGGAATATAAAAGCTTCAAATAACGACCTTCTTTTTCCTGGCTATCGTCTGAATTCACCACCAATACGCTGTATCCATGCTTTTCACAAACATCCTGAACTCCTCTTACCAGATTAGAAAAAAATATATTGGTTATATCCGGTATTATTAAACCTATATAATTTGTCCTTCTCCTGGGCATACTTGCTGCCATCATATTGGGAATATAGGCCAATTCTTTTACGGCATTTATAACTTTCAGGCGAGTATCTTCTGCCACTATTTCAGGGGTATTCATTACTCTTGATATTGTTGAAGGAGAAACCCCTGCTATTTTTGCCACATCATAAATGGTACTTTTTTTCTTCATTCCAATTTCTTCCAATCAATCTCAGATTTGTTCGGAAAAGATATTGCTGCCCCTTTCTTCTGGATAGAGTAAGAAGCAGTCAGGTTGGCTACTTGAATTGCTTGAGCTATATCTTCCTGCTGAAGCATTCCGTATAAAAAGCCGGCAATAAAGCAATCTCCGGCTCCGGTGGTATCTACCACCTGCCCTACCGGTACAGCTGGAAACAGATTAAGTGTGCCCCTGTCTTCATATCCTGCTCCCTGTTTGCCTAATTTGACAATAACTTCTTTCACTCCCCGGGACTTAAGGATATGAATTCCTTTTAAAACATTCTCGGCATGGGTAAGTTCTCTTAGTTCTATCTCGTTGGGAAGCAGATAATCTACCAATCCCCATATATCGTTATTACTCATTTTTTTTACCGGGGCAGGATCCATTATGGTTTTTAAGTCATGCTTTTTGGCAAACTTTAGGGCTAATAGAATGGATTTTAAGGGGACTTCAAATTGGGTTAAAAGCCATGAGGCACCACCAAAGAATTTTTCATGTTGGATAATAAAATCTTCGTCAACTTCTCCATTAGCTCCGGGATAGATTACGATAGAATTCTGACCCTGGGTATTGACCCAGATAGAAGCGGAACCGGTAGAATTTTTCTGGCTTTTAGAAATTCCGGTAATATCTACTCCGCTTTCTTGAAGCGAGGAAAGCGCGAAATTACTGATGATATCCTTACCTACTTTTCCTAACATCAAAGTAGGAACATCTAACTTAGCCAGGGCGATCGCCTGATTGGCGCCCTTTCCTCCTTGAAAGATGCCGAAATCATTGCTAACAAGGGTTTCGCCGGGTTGAGGGTAGCGAGAAACAAAGGAGACAAAATCTATATTGATACTTCCTAATACCAATACTTTTTCCATAACTTCTCCTGTTTATGAAATCGATTTCAGAAATCGATTTCATATTAGCATAAATTTTCTCTCCTGTAAAGAAATATTTTAAAAAATGGGCTGCTGAGCAAAAAAGTTCCTTTTTCTGCAGAATTAAATGCAAAAAGCTATAGCTTCAATCTCTATCTCTGCATCTTTAGGAAGGCGGGATACTTCTACACAGCTGCGTGCCGGAAATTTTTCCTTAAAATATTCGCCATAAACTTTATTAACTCGGGAAAAATTATTCATATCTTTAAGAAATATGGTAGTTTTAACTACATTCTCTAAACCTATGGAATAAGGCTCTAAAACTGCTTTCAAATTTTCCAATACCATTCTGGTTTTTGCTTCAATATCTCCCTCTATCATCTCCCCGGTCCTAGGGTCAATGGGTATTTGTCCGGAAACAAATATTAAATTCCCTACCTTTAAGGCAGGGGAATAAGGACCAATAGCGGAGGGTGCCTTTTTATTTACCATTACCTCTTTTTTCATTTTTTCAATCCTCCTTTTTTATTTTATAATTGCAATTTATATTTAAAGAGCCACAAGCCTAAACGTTCAAAAATCTACCAGAGAACCGTCCCCTGGCAACATCCATCCCTTGTCACATCTTACCACAATATTTTCTTTTAGAAGAGATGATTAGGAATAAAGAAAGGGGTAATCTTTTGATAATTTGCGTACTTATTGCCAAATTTTTCCCTAATATTTTTTTCTTCTAATTTAATCCATGTAAGGTCAAAGAATATAAAAGCGGGAACAAAAATAACCAGGATAGAAATTGAACGAAGTAATATACCCATTCCTATCAATATAACAGTATATCCAAAAAACATGGGATTTCTGCTTTTAGCATAAATTCCAGTAGTAATCAGTTTATCTGGAGGATTTAATTGAAATAAACGAGAAAGGAAAGAAGTAGACTTATAGTTTCGAGAAATTTTTACTCCTGATTTATGTTGAGCTATACCAGCTCCTATATACCAATATAAACCGTATACTACCATAATAAATCCTATTCCATAAGCAAGTAAATTTGGGATATTTAATCTTCCGATTTGTACCTTAAAGGAAAACCAGAACAGAAATAAAGGGAAAATTACCCAGTAAAATATTAGGGTAAGTAGGCTGACCAGTATTTTATAAACTTTTTTCATCTTATTCTTTTTCAATTTAAGTTTCCCAAAGGCAAGGTTTTTGTGTATTAATATATAAACTTTTTACAATTATACTAAAAAGTTACCGAATTACTGAATATGAGCAGAAACAACCATCTCTTATCACATTTTATTTTACATATTTAATCAGACACAATAGGTATACTCCCTTTGGTTTTAATCTTTCCCATATTATAAATCTTTTTGGTAATCGAAAAGTGTAAAGTGCAATCATGAGTTTATGTTTTCTTTCAATGCTTTTCCAACGATATTTAATGGGAATAACTGTTGCTGTTATTAAGTCATTACGCTCAAAAGCAGGTAGAGGTAGGGCATTATATTCCCCTATCAATATTGCTGCATCACCAGTTTCATCTTTTATCACAAGGATATCCTTCTTTTCCGAAGTATTATCTCTATTTTTAAATGAAAAACTTATCCTGCCTTGTACATTTATTAAGTGTCCCTGATAAGTCTCAAAATGAGGAACCAGTTCGCCTAAAGGCATTATCTCATTTTGACTAACTTTTACTTCGATCTGTTGTGAGAAGAGCTCTTCTTGGTCTCTTGCCTTTATAGTTATAGTATGATAACCTTCTTCTACCGAAGTTGTATCCCATATAGCGGTAGTTATATCCCACAGTCCACCTTTTTCAATTTTCATCGGAATAACATCACCCTGGTCAATCTGATATCTTACTTCTTGAAGAGGAGGATATTCAGTATAGACCTGGGCTGTTACTATTGTCTCTCCATATATTAAAGGTTCTGGTGAGGTAATATTTATCTGCCTTTCTATACCAATACCTTTATAAAAGCTAAAAATATTTTCCTCATCTACCTGAATAAGGCGATAGCCACAAGGGCTTCCATCCATACAGTCACCACTCCACCACTCCCCACACAGAGCACCAGTAACCTGTTCCGGGATGCCTTGACTATCTATCAATATATCCATATGCCAATGCCCTGAAAACATTTTCGTTCTATGTTGGTTGAGCAGGTTTAGAACCTCTGTACGGTCTTCCCAGGTTATAGTTGGCTCATGAAAAAATACTAATAGTGGCTTCCCTTGCCTATAAGATAAATCCTTTCGCAGCCATTCAACTTGATAATCTGGTATCTTATAAAATTGATTACCATCTAAAAATTCATTTGGATCTAAGACGATGCAGTGGTATAAACTCCAATCAAAAGAATAATAGGTAGGTCCGAAGTATTCTCGATACATTTCCTTATTATATCCTGGCTCAGTACTAATATCCTTCTTATAATGTATACCTACAACATCATGGTTTCCCACCATATTAAATACCGACATATTAAAATTACTAATTAAACCGGAATAAATATCATACCACTCCTTAGCTTGTGATATCGTAACTCTTTCAGCCTCCAATAATAAATCACCTGTAATAATTACAAAGGCAGGATTTATTTTATTAATCTCCCTTATAGCTTTCTCAAAAAAGATCCTATGTTCCTCAATGGCATCTAAATGGATATCTGTTATTTGAATAAAAGTAAATTGCTTTGAATCTTTATCTGGTGTAAATTTTAAACCAAAGTGTGGATTATCTTCCAGTAAGTTTTTATACCACGGAGTAGTAGATATATAATTTGAAGGTGTAGTTATGAAAACAAAATGACCTTCCCTCGGAAGTAGATAGTTTCCACTCTCGTCAGTAACAGTGACTGTTAATCCATTAGAAACAAGTATGTCAGGTAAACCTGTTTCTCCTATATCTTGTATCCCATTTGCATTGCGGTCTTCAAACACTATTCCTTTGACCTGGGAGATATCCTTAGATATGGGTGGTACAATGTCAGGTTGTATAGGGCTAAGGATACAACCTGCTTCTTCCTCTGATTTCTTCATCTGTGGTTCGGTGGTTACCCGAATAGTATTCCCTTCCGTATCTATTATTCTATAAATTGTTGCATAGACGGTAGTAACGCTGGTATTCAAAATAATTAAACTCAAAAAAAATATCAATAGTAATATAAAAATATATTTCTTTGACATATTTTTACCCCCTATAAATCTTTTTAGAGTAAGGTCTACACATTTGACAAAATAAGACCACTCTCCCGAATCATTCTCTCCTCCTTCTACTCCTTCAAGAATAAATCCTCTTTACAAACAGGATTGCAAATCACTTTAACGCCAAAGCCAGATTTACTCAAACATTTCGTTCATCTCCCTTAAAGAAGAATAAAAGCTTTAAAAATTTTCCTATATTTTTTCGTGGAAACAATGCTCCAGTATTATTGATATATTCCCTATGTTTCTCTCCAAATCTTTCCATCATCTCTCTATCTTCAAGCCGTACAGCGACAAAAACTGGCATTAGAAAAATCAGAGCAGTTAATAAAGATAATATATTATTTCTAAAGAAAGCCAGGGCTAAAGCAGCACAAAAATAACCCAGGTACATAGGGTGACGGATATAAGAATAGATCTCAGAGAAAACCCTGGAGCCTTCTTCAGGAAAAATAGTGTATATCCCCAACCCATGCCCGATATTATCGAAACCTGCTTTTAGTATATGTAAGGTGGTAAGAGGTCTTATGGATATAAGAAAGACGCCAATTATTATGGCAATAACAAGAGGAAGTTGAGCCGGTCCTCCTATTAGAAGAGGGTGACAAAGACAGGCAAACCAGGTGGCAAATATTGGCATGATAAAATGGAAGAAAAAATACCGATATGCTAACTCCCTATATTTTTCTCGATATCTCTTGGCATTTTTCATGTGACCATAGGCAAAGGTGGAACATACTAATGAGACAATAAGCTGACTGATCAATGCTCCATACCACACTAAACCATCAAACCAAAGGAAAAAAATTATGCATACCAAGAAAAGTAGGAACCAAATGACAAATATAATTATGCTCTTCCAGGTGCTTCTAAACTCTGGAATCTTTTCTTTTAACAGTTCATAGCCTTTTTTCTGCGCCATTTTTACCCACCTTCTTTAATCTCCCTGTATTTATTCTATCATCCTCTTTTTTAGGGAAATTATTAAACCATATACAGATATTGATATTAAAGGCAGATGCAATATTCCATTCCACCATAAAAGACTGGGAAACATAATGAAATTAGTTAAAATATTATAAAAGCCTATTATTGCCCCTACCAGACTGGTCACTCTCAATGTAACCAAATTAATTCTGGGGTAATATAGAATAAGCAGAGAAATATATACTGGGGTCATCATACAAAAAGTTAGGCCAGCTTCATTGGTAAATAAGTAAAGGATATTAAAATCTGGCACCATCGTCTCAAGATTTATGGGGTACCAAAAAGCAAGAAAGGCAAGAGGAATAATCCAACACTTCTTTGATAATTTTGTTGGTGAGGTAAAATCATTTTTTTGTATTGCTGCTTCCCAGATCCAAAAAAGAGCAACCAGAAGAAACATAACTATATTTATGGTGATAATTGCTAAACCATATTTTTCGGTAAAGGCAATATTTTGTAGAAAGGCAAAAAGAAAATATGTTGAAACTACATAGATATTAAAAATGTGAGTGACTCTATTTCTAAATAAGATTATACCGATAATCAATATAAGAGGAAGAATTTTAAAAATGAGATAAAAGGAAGAAAAGTTATATACCAAGGAGTGGCTAAGAACCTCTCCGGTGACTACCCCTATTTCAGATATCTCAAATCCCTTAGAGGCATAGGGTGGAATAAATTGTATTAAAATAAAGATTAGGAAAAACCACCATTTTCGAGTTATCAACTCCAACTTTGTTTGTATCTTTTCAAGATTTTCTACAGACATATATTCCTCCTTTTATTAAGCTGAAGAATATAATATTTTATGACCCATAGTAAAATCGGGTCAAATATTTATAACTGACATTATAATCATTGTTTTAACAGCAGGTTAAAGGGGTCGGGTATCAATGATAAAATCACAATAAAAACCTGCCAGAGGACCGTCCCCTGGTAGGTTTTTTCCTGTACTATATGCTACTAACTGCTCTTTCTATTCTCTTTAAACCTTCCTCAAGAAAAGAACGGGGGCAGGCAATATTAATTCTCATAAAGCCCTTTCCTTCGGTGCCAAACCAATATCCATCATCAAGAGCTACTCCGGCTTTTTTAATCATAAAATTATTTAAGTCCTTAGCATTAAATCCTAATTGTCGGCAATCCAGCCAGACCAAATAAGTCCCTTCCGGTTTTATAACTTTTATTTTTGGAATTCTTTCTTTAAAATATTTCATCAAAAATTCTAAATTTTCATTTAGATAAGACAATAATTGTTCAAGCCATTCTTCTCCATTTCTATAAGCCGCTTCTAAAGCTACCAGTCCAAAAACATTATTCTCATCAAGGGCTAAACTATCTAAGATATTTTTATAGATTTTATAATATTTTTTATTGGGAATTATAATAGAAGAAGTTTGAAGTCCTGCCAAATTAAAGGTTTTACTGGGGGCAGTGCAGGTAATAGAATTGTGAGCAAATGCCAGTGAAATCGAAGCAAATGGGATATGTCTATATCCTTTAAACAAAATATCAGCATGGATTTCATCAGAAACAACGATAATATTGTGCTTTAAGCAAATTTCTCCCAATATAATAAGCTCTTCTTTCTGCCACACCCTCCCCACTGGATTATGTGGACTGCAGAATATCAATAACTTTGCTCTGGGGTCATCAATCTTCCTTTCTAAATCCTCCCAATCCATAAAATATTTTTTATTACTAAGTTTTAAGGGATTATTTACTATGTGGCAACCGTTATTTTCTATAACTCGAAAAAAGGGATAATAAACCGGTGGTTGAACAATAACTTTATCACCAGGTTGACAAAAAGCTCTGATTATCAAACTTAATGCCGGAACTACCCCAGAGCTATAAGCTATCCAATCTTTTTTTATTTTCCAATTATGTCTTTTTTCCATCCAATCAATTATGGCCTGATAATAAGATAATGGCCTGGAGGTATAACCATAAATACCATGTTCGTTTGCTTTTTTTATAGCTTCAATTATCGGTTTTGGTGACCTAAACTCCATATCGGCAATCCACATGGGAAGCACATCTTTGGGGATAGCACCAAAAGTAGTTTCCAGTTCATCCCACTTTACGGAATGATACTTGTTACGGTCAATAATCTCATCAAAATTATACTTCATAACATCTCTCCTCAAGTAATATATTTTTTAAATGTCGTGGCTATTTGCGAATTTCTTTTTCAATTGCCTTTTCAACTTTTCTTTTTGCTTCTTCCCGTAATTCTCTTGCTCTCTGTTTTGTTTCATATGATTGCTTAATGAGTGATGAAATTTCTTGTTGAACTTTTTTATAAAGGACTGGGACTTGTAAATTCTTAATTTGTTCAGGTCTCCAGTGGGTAATTGCCGACCCTCCGCCCTCTCTTTCAATCTGCAGTTTCTCGATAATTGAATTAATACAAAGGGCTAAATATTCTTTATTAATTTTATTTTCATTAATCTTTAATATCAGAATACTGCCGGCGGCAATCCCTTCTATTGGATAATTGGTGGATCGGCACATTTATATTATATGTCAAATGTGAAGACCCCGTGTTCGTGTTTTTTTATAAGAGTTTTTATGCGGATTCTCTTCTGTCTTCGCCGGTTCTTCTGTCCTGGCCACTTCTGCGTTCAGGTCCTTTATAATTTGGGTCATTAGATTTCCTGCGGTCTTCCCCTGATCTTCTTTCTTTTCCGGTACAGCGCTTTTCTTTCTTTTCCATAGTATTTTCTCCTCCTTTAATTTACCTGTTTAATATTTTCTAATGGGGGCATATGCCCCTAGGTCTCCCGTAATTATATAATAAAATTTAATTTTTTAAAACATGTTCTTTGACAATTTCAATATATTCATTAACCAGGTTCTCAGATAATGAGGTGATATAAGCTATTTCGCTTAACATCATACCTCTTTCCCGAAGGATTTTAACCCTTTGAAAATCTCGGATATATCTATCCACTGATGATGGTGCATGGGAAGTAACTCTGGCTATGTCTTTGGTAGAGTAGTTTTGGGTATACATTCTGATTATCTTTAGCTTATGAGTTATCGATCTTCCAATATCATGAACTACCCCTCTTAGGGGAAGCATCACCCCTTTCTCCTTCTGATATTTTAGGATAAGCTGGGATACCTTGGCCTGGGATAGATTAAAGATCAGGGCGATATCCGCTTGGGAGAGTACCCCACCTTGATGATAGGCCTCATTGACAATCCGGGCTATTCTTTTAGCCAGGATGCGAGAGGTTTTTATCCCCTTGCTGTAATCTGAAATATCGGAATCGGCCACCACAGACAGGATGACATGTTTGGATTTGGTCTTAGCCAGCGTCTTCCCGTTTCCGTGTTTTTCGCTCTTTAGGACAACCGGCCAGATCATCTGTCCGGGCTTAAGTTCTGAGGCAGCTTTGCTAGATTCAGCAGAGATATTTAAGAGATCAATAATCAGGACCTCAGCCACCCTGGGCTTGGACTGGTAACCATAGTTTTCCATCAGGTGAAGGATGAGGTTATTTTTCAGGGTCTTTTCCTGAAGGCGACCGTATAATTGTTTATTGATACTCATAGGAATCCCCCTTTTTTGCCAGATAGGTAACCTTTAATTTCCTTTAATCTTTCGCTGTAGTCTCCTCATTTTTCCTATAGTGAGCATAGATTTCAAGATATTCACCGATTACCTTCTCTGAAGTACCGGTAAGATGGCGTATTTTCACTATGCTGAATCCTTTATTATGTAGATAGACGACCTTGATGAAATTTTCAAAGTACCTGGTTATAGATGACAGACTATGCCTGGTCTTTAGGACTGCCTCGGTGGGTTGATATCTTTTTAGGAGTAGTTCAATGATCCTTGCCTTATGAGATATCCCGGGTCCGATATCTTTGATCTCACCTCTGGTAGGGATGCTGCCACCTCTGGCCTTGATTCTTTTGACGATTCTCTTTACCGTAGACTTATCGACAATTAATATCTCCGCAAGATCGGCCTGAGAAAGCAGACCTCCCTGGTGATGTGCTTCTTCTGAAAGCCTGGCTACCAGGTATTCTCTTAGAGCGGGAATTCCCAGCTTAGCCCTGATTTTACGGTCTGTATGGCGGTATAGAGTAAGGTTTACCGGAATAAGCCTACATTCTTTAATCGGCTTTCCCGCCGGTTCAGCCGCTGAGACAGCATAGAATATGATCTGATTGTCAAATCTACAAGCGATATAATGTTCTTTTATAAAATTATTCACGTAGTCCCAGAGTACATTGGCTTCAACTCTTGATAGTCCATACCCATCAATGACATCTCGTTTAAAAAAGCCTTCTGGTGACTTTAGTAAGTGATTACTAATAATTATTGTCATGTCATATTACCTCCTTGGTCTATATGTTATTATATTAGCATAGACCTGGGGGCATATGAGCTAATAGGTAAATACTATAACTAAAGTTCTACAAGGGTGACACAAAATCCTTCTTTTTTGAGAGAAGAGGGTTCAGTCTTTAGTTGTTAGTTTTTGGATGGAGGGGGAGGAGATTTCAGGGCAATTCAGTACCAATTCTGGCGGTGCTCAGGACACCCTATTGAATCTTTTTCATTTGATTACTCCCTTCTATTGATTAAACTATCTTTCAGTCATACAAATGGCAGGAGACGAAGTGTTTTTCTTCTATCTCTTTTAAGGGCGGAGAAACTTTTTCGCAAATCTCTCCGATCTTTTTCGCACACCTGGTATGAAATCGACAGCCTAAGGGAGGGTCTACCGGACTGGGGATCTCTCCTTTGAGAACAATTTTCTCAGTCCTTTTTTGAGAGTCAAGTTTGGGAATAACTGAAAATAAAGCTTCGGTATAAGGGTGCAAAGGATTTTTAAAGATGCTCTCTGTATCTCCGTATTCCATTATCTTTCCCAGATACATAATAGCAATCTTTTCGGTAATAATCCGCGCCAGATACAGGTCATGAGTAATAAAGATATAGGTGAGATCAAATTCCTCTCTTAGTTTTTTTAATAAATTTAAAATCTCGGCCTGAACTGAGACATCCAAGGAAGAAGTGGGTTCATCTAAAACCACAAATTCCGGATTCAGAATAAGAGCCCGGGCAATAGCTATCCTCTGTCTCTGTCCACCGGAAAGTTCGTGGGGATAACGGTAAAGGTGTTCTTCTCCCATACCCACTAAATTTAAAAATTGTTCGATTTTAGTTATAAGTTCTCCCTCGCTCTTTACCAAATTATGGGTTCTTAGTCCACTGCCTATAATATCCTTTATTTTTTTTCGGGGATGTAAAGAGGAATAAGGGTCTTGAAAGACTATTTGCATATTTCTGCGCAAACTTTTTTCTAATTTTTTTATTTTAGTTATATCTTCTCCCTTGTAGAAGATAGACCCGGAGGTGGGGTCGATCAGATGAATCATCATCCTCCCCAAGGTGGTCTTTCCTGAACCGGATTCCCCCACCAATCCGAAGATATCTCTCTTATTAATTAAAAGAGAAACGCTATCGACTGCTTTCACGTATTTGTGCTTCTTCCAGGGAAAGTATTTTTTGATTTCTTTAAGCTGAATCAGCTCTTCCATTTTCTCCTCCCTTGTATTCTCCCGTGTATTCTTTTTTTGACTTTTTATCATGCCTTTCTTCATACAAGAAACAGGCCGTCATATGCTCTTTTTCTATCTGCAGGGCTTGAGGTTTTTCCTTCCTACAGATAGGTTTTGCATAATCACAGCGGGGATGGAATCTGCATCCCGAAGGGGGATTCACTAGGTCAGGGACACTCCCTCTAATCTCCACCAATTCCTTGCTTCGGTCAGATGGAATTGCCTTTATCAAACCCTTGGTATAGGGGTGGAAAGGGTTATTGATAATCTGGTCTACTGTACCTACTTCTACCATATCTCCGGCATACATTACCCCTACTCTGTTGCAAGTTTCGGCAACTACCGAAAGGTCATGAGTGATGAGCAAAACTGTAGCCCTGTGTTTGCTGATTAAATCTTTGAGTAAACTCAATACCTGGGCCTGAATAGAGACATCCAGGGCAGTAGTCGGCTCATCAGCAATAAGCAGAGAGGGCTCGGTAGATAACATCATAGCAATCATAACTCTCTGGGCCATCCCTCCGGATAATTGATGGGGAAATTGGCGGGAAATCTTTTCAGGTTCGGGAATATTAACCTCTCTCAGCAATTCAATGGTTCTTTTTCTGGCTTCACTTTCGCTTATATTTTTATTGCTAATAAGAGCTTCGGTAATCTGGTCTCCATTATTCATAACCGGATTTAAGGCGGCGAGGGGATACTGCATTATCATAGTAATTTCTTTACCGCGAATCTTTTCCCTGATTTCTTCTTTGCTCATCTTTAAAAGGTCTTTTTCTTTAAAAAATATCTCTCCTTCTTCAATCTTCCCGGGATTTTGCACTAAATTAAGAACTGCGGAAGCAGTTACACTCTTCCCACAGCCGGTTTCTCCCACCAAGCCAAAAAATTCACCCTGGTAAATCTTCAGATTGACTCCGTTTAAGGCCTTTACTACCCCCCGGTAAGTATAAAAATTAACCCTTAGGTCTTTTATCTCCAATAATACTTCTTTGGCCATTAATTACTGCCTCCCTCTTCTGAGGTGGGGGTCAGAAATATCCCTTATCCCGTCCCCTAATAAATTGAAACCAAAGACCGCCAGCAGAATAGCAAATCCCGGAAAGGTTGGTACCCACCATTGATTGACTAAAAAGTTTCTTCCCGTACTCACCATCAGACCCCAATCCGGAGTAGGAGGTTGAGCACCCAATCCCAGGAAACTCATTCCGGCAGCAATGCGGATGATATTTCCCATATCCAGGGTAGCCCGAACAATTAGAGTGGATATACATATGGGCAAAATATTAAAAACCAGTATCTTAAAATCAGAGGTACCTAAAGCCCTTTCCGCTTCAATGAAGGTCCTTTCTTTGATGCTTAAGGTCTCTCCCCGAGCTAATCGGGCATAGACCGGCCACATAGTCAGAGCAATGGCTATCATAGTATTTCTGAGACTGGGCCCTAATGCTGTCCCAATAGCCATAGCCAGGATAAGCCGTGGAAAAGCCATAAATATATCAGCAATCCTCATGATGATTTCATCAACCCATCCCCCAAAATAACCGGCAGTAAGTCCCAGTAGGATACCTAAAGGTAAATCTATAGCCAGAACAATTAACACAATTTTTAGGGCTACTCCTGCCCCGTAGATTATTCGGGACAGGATGTCTCTCCCCAATTCATCGGTACCCAGCAGATGAGCCCTGGATGGGGGTGCTAGTCTGTTATCCAGGTGCATAGTTACCGGGTCATATGGGGCAATATAAGGTGCAAAGATTGCCATAATAATTAAAACTAATATTACAGCTAAGCCGACCATAGTCAGCGGACTCTTCCTTATTAGATAAACGGTTTCTTTAAAGTCAGAGATTTCCGAAGAATGCCTCTTTCTCCAAGATACTATCCAATTTTGTAAATTTTCTTTAGCCAAATTACTTACCATCCTAATATTTAATTCTGGGGTCTAAAGCTGCATAGAGCAAATCGACTATCAAGTTGCTCAGAGCATAACAAATAGCGATCAAGGTAACTGAACCTATCACCGCATTTAAATCGAGAGATAAAAAGGAATTTACCGCATATCTTCCCAATCCGGGATATCCGAAGACGGTCTCGGTTAGCACCGAACCTTCCAACATGTAACCGAAAGATATTCCTATCATGGTTAATACTGGAATAGAGGCATTTCTGAAGGCGTGTTTAAAAATAACCACCTTTTCCTTTAAGCCTTTGACCCGGGCAGTTCTAATATATTCTTCATTAAGGACCTCGAGCATCGAGGATCTGGTAACTCTACATATATAAGCTGTCTGAATCCATCCCAGGACTAAAGCCGGACCTAATAAATGGTAAAGGGCATCCCAGAAAGTCCTAAATTGACCGGCTATTAAGCTGTCCAACATATAAAGACCGCTTACCGTGGGAGGAGGAGAAATACTGGGGGATAACCTCCCTCCAGCAGGGATAAGACCTAAATGATAATATAAAATTAAAATAAATAATAAACCCAGCCAGAAGGCGGGCATCGATATTCCCACCAAAGAAAATACTCTGCTTGCATTATCCGGCCATTGGTTTCTTTTAACCGCAGAAATTACACCGATAGATATTCCAAAGATTATGGCAATAAATAAGGCCAGCAAAGCTAATTCTATGGTGGCAGGAAAATATACTCTAAGATCTTCCGAAACTTGTTTTTGAGTTCTTAAGGATATCCCAAAATTCCAATTTATTAATCCTTTGAGATAGCGGGTGTACTGTTGACCCAGAGGTAAATCCAGACCTAATTGCCTTTCCATCTTCTCCACTAACTCTTGCGGAGCATTTTCACCTAAAATTGCACCTACCGGATCAGCGGGGATGACGTGGGAAATAAAAAAAGTAATGGTTACTACTCCAAAAATAACTATAACAAACAATATTAATCTTTTTACTATGTATTTTAGCATCTATAATCTATGTTCCCGTTCTTATTTTTTCTTATCTTTACTTTAACTTTGTATTTATTCTGAATATTTAAATTTAATTAACTATTTAACTGTGCCGGATATACCCCTTTCATTGTGAGTATATACGGCACAGTTTACTTGACACTGACATTTTAACATATATCTTTTACAAAAAATACTTTTTGCTAAAATATCTTCAACTAAATTGAAAAGTTGTGCGTTAGTCTTTTAGAGTTATGAGCTCCCAGGGTGTCTGGGTTAGTTCGTTCAGGATAAAATTACCAACTCTGTCGTTTAGCCCTAATTGAATGGTCATCTGGTAGAGTATTTTAAAAATGCCGTCACTTTGCCATTTTTTCTGTAATTCTAAATAAACTTTTTCTCGTTCGTCTCTGTCCTGAATAAAAGCAGCTTTTTCTACCATATCGGTCATTTCAGGATTGGCATAGGCATTTCTCCAGGCTAATTGTTTTACAGTTGCCTCGTCACCGGTAGTCCTACAATGGGCAAATGGTTTAGCATTAGCATCAGGGTCAGCATAATCAGCTCCCCATCGAGCTATAACCATCTCCAATCCCTGTTTTCTATATTTACCCAAGAGGGTACTGTAAGCAATTACCTCCAGGTTAGTCTTAATGCCTACCTGTTCGAGATAGGATTTAACCACTGTCCCTTCGGTAGACAAGAAATCAGGAACGGTTAAGGTTATTTCAAAACCATTCGGATAGCCGGCTTCGGCTAACAATTCTTTGGCTTTTTCAGGGTTATAGGGCACTTCCTCTCCATCGTAATAAGCGAACATACCTTTAGGAATAAAGGTATGAAGTTCGGTTACACCGCCTCCTACAGCTTTTATAATTGCCTCGGTGTCTATGGCAGACTTAACCGCCCTTCTAACCAGGACATTATCTGTCGGCGGGGTTTGCCCATTCATAGCAAAGTAGATTAATTTGAATTGTGGTTTAGAAAGAGCGTAGACTCCTTTGGTCTTCTCTACATCCGGAATCTGATCGTGTTCGAGGTTCCAGGCTACATCGATAGTGCCACCTTTAAGCTGGAGAAGCTGACTGGACGATTCGGGTATATCTATTATTATAATCTTATCTATTTCTGGTTTAGGTCCCCAATAATTTTCGTTGACTTCAAAGATTAACTTCTGATTTCTCTCCCAGCTGACTAATTTATAAGGACCACTCCCTACGGAATTTTCAGTTAGATAGGCCATTCCCATATCCCCTTCTACATTATGTTCTTCGGCAACCTTCGGGTTTACGGTACCAGTAACAGAATAGGTCATACAGGACAGGACTAAACTGGGGGAATAGGCTTTATCCATAGTTATCTGAACTTTATTACCAATGGCTTTGATGGAATCCTCAGTTACTCCGAATTGAGTGATTACCCATGAGGGGGCTTGAGCCAATTTAACTACCCTCTTTAATGAATAAGCTACTGCTTCAGCATCCACAGGGTCACCATTAGAGAATTTTGCTCCATCCCTAATGGTAAAGGTTATGTTGTTGCCGGAAAATTCCCAGGATTCTGCTATCCCCGGTTCAATTTCACTGGCTGAGCCGGGTTTAAACCTAACTAACTTATCGTATACATTATCTAAAATCCAGCTTCCCTCAAATTCGTAGGCTTTTGCAGGATCTAAAGAGACTATGGGGCTGGTATTCATACCTATAACCAGTACTTTTTCGGCAGCATATACACCAACACTAATAGCCAAAACAAAGGCAAGAGTCAGCATTAAGCTTAAAATAAAGGTCCTTTTACTTTTTAACATTAAAAAATATCCTCCTATAATTTTTATTAATCTAAGAAAAAAGTAAAGAAACGGAAACAATTTTTTTGGTTTAGACTTCACCTCCTTGAAAATTTTATGTTTTAAAGATTAATTAGAGAGCCATCGATACCTTCTTAGGTGCTTTATAATTCTTCGACATTAGTTTTAAAATATCCTTCTTTTTCCTTTTCTTCTCTTTATACATATTTTCATCAGCTATTCTGATTAATTCTTCTATGGATAGAGGATTGACTGGGTTATAATAAGAAAGACCAATACTGAAATCTACTTTATAGGGTTTAGCCAGTTTCTGATTTAATTTTTTTAAATTTTTATTTAACCTCTTTCTAATCAGGGGAGCATTATTCGGGAAAATAAGTAAGAATTCATCTCCTCCAATATGGCAGATGATATCGACCTCTCTTAGGGCTGATTTAAAAAGTTTAACTATTTCTTTTAAGACTATATCCCCTTCTTTATGACCGAAGACATCATTGATATGTTTAAAGTTATCTACATCAAGGTAGAGTAAGAGGATGGGAGTCTTCTTTCGTTTAGCAGTCTTAATCTGCTGTTCTAAGAGAGCAAGGCCATATCTTCTACTACAACAGCCGGTAAGGGCATCATAATGAGTATAACCATATATCCTTGCTGCGGTGGTATTACATTCAAGTATGCGACCTTCTACTGTTTCTATCTGAATGCCAACATCAATCAATTCTATCAGAGTACGATATTTCTCCTCATTTTCACCTAAAGTTTTCTCTCTGCTGGTGCTTAAGCTCCGATTTTTTAACTCAGTAACTTGCTGGTGTAATCTTGCTAATTCATCCATTAATTGCTCTTTGGATTTTTCTTTATCTTTCATATATTCCACTTTATCCTTTTAGGGAATATAATTTTTAGCTCTCTCTATCCCCGTCTAAAATTATTTGATTAATGATATTTTTTAACATTCCTTAATATTATAATACTAAAAAATTATATTTACAATGTTAATTTATTTCTTGCTTTTTTATCCCCCCATTAATTGATAACTGAAAAAATTTCAGAAAATATTAGTAAAAAAGAAGGATTTTTAAAAGATGTGCAGTATATTATATTTGGTTTTATTATATTCAATAAATTTATTAAATTTTGTTAAAATTTTATACAGTTAAGAGGAAAGCTTATGGATTTAAATCAAAATCCTGAAAACGAAGAACTGGAAAATATAAAATCAAGATTAATAACTGATTTCACTTATGGCACTATTATTCTCCTGATATTTTTTATTGTTGCTTTAATTTTGAAATATTTTTTCCATATTAACATTTATAATGAAATTTATATTCTAATTTTAAGCTGGTTTATCTTAAGCTATTTATCTCAATATATTTTAAAAAAAAGAAAAATTCGCCTTGTAACATTAAAAAAAGTAAATTTTATACATTATATTATAGCTTTGTTATTTATGACTGGGGTCTTTTACTACACAGGGGGCGTTCTATGGATCGGAGCTATTTTTTATGTTTTTACCATCCTTTATGCAAGTATTTTATTAACCCCCAAAGAATGTTTTACTATTACTTTTATTGCTTTTGCTCTTTTTACATCAGTAGTTCTGCTGGAATATTTTAACTTCATTCCCTTCAAGGAAATTTTCCCAAACTCTCCTTACCTTTATCAAGACCCCCAATATGTTTTAACTACCGTTTTATCGATAGGATTAGTATTTTTATCTATATTCATCACTATTAAAAATTTTGCCCAGATATTAAAAAAGAAAAATGTTGAATTAGCAATTGCCAAAAAAAGACTAGAAGGGTGGAGCACTGAGTTAGAAGAAAAGGTAAGCTTGAGAACTCGAGAGTTAAAAAAATCTAAAGACCGGTTATCCATACTTTACCAGATCTCCCGAACTATTAGTTCAACCTTAAAGTTAGATAACATTTTGAAGGTTATATTAGATTTTTCGGTGAAAATAAGTGGTGCCAATAGAGGTTCAGTTATGCTCTTAGATGAAAAAAAGAATGTTTTTTTCATTAAAGCAGCTTATAATCTGAGTGAAAGGATAATTCGCGAGGTTATCTTTGCTAAAGACGAGAATACTATCGGCTGGATAGTTAAAAACAAAAAAACCTTATATATTGAAGATTTAGAAAAAGACAAACGTTTTTCCAAAAAAGAGGAGCTAGATTATAAGTTAAAACAGCTTCTAATGGTTCCGATAATCATAGAAGGAGAAGTAAAAGGAGTAATAAATTTAGATAATAACACTTCATTTACAACTGATATAATAAACTTGCTTAAATCTTTTTCTGAACAGGCTGCAGTCGCCATTAATAATGCCCGCCTATACAAAAAAATTCAGGACAGTTATTTTGAAATAGTTAAGGCGCTGGCCCAGGCCATAGAAGCGAAAGACCCCTATACCTATGGCCATTCAGCAAGAGTTATGGAATATGCAGTACAAATTGCCCAAAAGTTGGGCCTACCGGAAGAAGAAATAGAATCATTAAGATATGCAGCCATCCTGCACGATATCGGAAAGATCGGGGTAAGGGGAATTATTTTGAATAATCCTAATGGTTTAACCGGCGAAGAATATGATGAAATTAAGAAACATCCTCTTATTGGCGAGGGCATTATAAAACCTATAGAATTATTACAACCAATCAGGCCATTAATCAGACACCATCATGAATGGTATAATGGTAAAGGTTATCCTGATGGATTATCCGGAGAAAATATTCCCCTGGGTGACCGCATCCTGGCCGTAGCCGATGCCTATGACGCCATGAAATCCTACCGACCCTATCGTAAATCCCTAACCGAAGAAACAGCTATCCAGGAACTTAAAGGCGGAAGTGGTACTCAGTTTGACCCTAAAATAGTAGAAATATTTTTAGAAATATTAAAACAAAAATAGTGAGAGGATAACGGTCCTTTAGCAAACTAATGAGAATCAAAGAAGTGCGGTACTGAAATATCTCTCTGCCCGGTCAGGCAGTACAGTTACTACACGGTTTTTTCCATTATCCACATGAAGGGCGGCAAAGACATTTGCTCCCGATGAAGTCCCTACCAGTAACCCTTCTTCTTTAGAAAGCTGGCGAGTAGTTTCAATAGCTTCTTCATCAGTAACGGTAAATACCATATCTACCATTTTTACATCCAGGACAGCAGGGATAAATCCGTCACCGATTCCCTGAATCTGGTGAAGGCCTGGTTCATGGCCCAATAAGGCAGAACTGTTTTTGGGTTCCACTGCTACAATTTTTACTTTAGGATTTTTTTCTTTGAGAAATTTTCCAATTCCCTGAAGGGTTCCTCCGCTTCCTACTCCAGCTACAAAGACATCTACTTTTCCCTTCATTTCCTTCCAGATTTCAGTAGCAGTTTGCTGATAATGAATTTCAGGATTATGGGGATTTACAAATTGGTCAGCAATAAAATATTTTTCCAGTTCTGCTTCGGTAATCTCTCGCATCTTTTTTATGCTTTCAAGCAGACTCCCTTTGGCCGAGGTAAAAATAATCTCTCCCCCAAAAGCCTGAATTATTTTCTTCCGTTCTTCACTCATATTCTCCGGCATTACACAGATTACCTGGTAGCCCTTCTGCACCCCCACTAAAGTTAAGCCAATTCCGGTATTCCCGGAAGTTGCCTCAATAATGGTCATCCCCGGTTTAAGCTTTCCTTCTTTTTCCGCCATTTCAATGATGTGTTTGGCTACTCTATCTTTGATACTCCCTCCGGGATTCAGATGTTCAGCTTTAACAAATACATTTCCCGAAGACATCTTTTTTAATTGAATTAAAGGAATGTTTCCTATTGCGTCCAGAACGGAATTTACCAGCATAAAAATAAACCTCCATGAGTTAGCAAAAACCTACCAGGGGACGGTCCTTTGGCAGGATTTTCTAACAAGATTAAAATCATTTTTAATTATGAATTATAACAATATTAGCCAGGATTTGCAAGAAAAAGTCTTATCC
>DMCY01000073.1:14841-23419 GCA_003451675.1 Candidatus Atribacteria bacterium | reverse complement strand
AACTTTAAAAATCTTTCTAATATTAAGGTAGAGGCACCTATTGCAACACCGTCATCACCCAATATACCAAGGATGATCTTTACTTCCTTAAAAGGATAAGACAACGCTTTGTTTTTCACAGTTTCTCTAAGGCTTTGGAAAACAAATTCTCCTGCCTCAATAATTTTTACCTCTACAATTACAGCTTCAGGATTTAAAACATTTATGATATTTGCTATAGCAATGCCAAGATATGTACCAGTATCACGCAAAACTTGTAAAGCTATAGCATCGTCTTTTTTTGTAGCTTCAAATATAATGTCTACATTAATCGTGTCCAACCTTCCATCAACCATACTGAATATTTTGCTTTCTGCACCTTGTCTAATTATTTTTTTAGTTCTTTCAATTAATTGTGCTAATTATGGATGTCTGGATAGTCTGGCAACTATAACAGTTTCATAGATGAGTAATCTGCTGCACGCACATATCTACATACTCCTCTTTCTCCTTGTGGTGAATATTTAACAGATTTCAATGCCTTCATTGCATTTTGTTTATTATTAATTTGGGGGATTTCAATTCCCTGTGCCCCAATATCAAGTGCTCTTAAAATAGAAGTTTCTTCATTTTTAATCACTCTTACAATTGGAGTTATTCCTACTGACTCAGCAGCCCTTATCATATCCTGGGCACTTTGCACAGATATAGGACCATGTTCTTGATCTATTATTACAAAATCAAATCCGGCAAAACCCATAATTTCCACTACTGCCGGATCGGTAATTTTCAGAAACGGCCCAAAAACGGTTTTCCCATTCATTAATGCTTCTTTAAGATAATTCTTTTTCATAATTATTGATCCTCTTAATTTTTATCTTTGCACACGTCCGGAGCCTGAACCTGCAGCAAGCTTCTTAACCTCATCCAGTGAAATTAAGGGCAAATCGCCTGGTATAGTATGAGCCAGACTGGAAGCAGCTACTGCAAATTCCAGGGCATCCCTATCATCAGAGAGACGATTTAAACCATAAATTAGCCCAGCGGCGAAGGCGTCTCCTCCTCCTACTCTATCAACGATATTTCGTATTTCATATTTTTTGGAAACATAAAAATCTTTACGGTTATTCAAAACTGCTGACCAACCATTGTAGTTTGCAGAATGACTCTCTCGTAATGTAATTGCTGCTTTTTCTAAATTAGGATAAAGATCCAGTACCTGGTTAGTTAATTCTTTATATTTATCAGCCTGAAGCTTGCCAGATTCTACATCGATATCAACTTTTACTCCCAGTGATTTCTGACAATCTTCTTCATTGCCTATAGAAATATCAGTATATTTAACTATCTCGCTCATTATTTCCGGAGCAGTTTTACCATATTTCCAGAGTTTCTTTCTATAATTAAGGTCACAGGAAACTTTGACACTCTTCTCTTTTGCTGTTTTTACTGCCTTTAAAGAAAGTTCAGCTGCTGAAAGAGAAATTGCAGGGGTAATACCGGATATATGAAACCAGCTTGCTTCTTCAAAAACTTCATTCCAGTTAATGTCTTCACTTGATGCCTCAGCAATTGCTGAATGAGCTCTATCATAAACAACGACTGAGGGCCTTTGGTTTGACCCGTTTTCCAGGAAATAAACACCCAATCTATCCCCTTTTCGTAAAACAGAAGTGGTATTAACTCCCTGTTTATTTAACTCTCTTATGCAGGCTTCACCAATAGGATTGTCAGGAATAACAGAAACATAAGATACATCAAGACCTAACCTGGCTAATCCCACTGCAACATTTGCCTCTCCTCCTCCAAAAGTAGCTTCCAGCAGGGGACTTTGAAAAAACCTCTCTTGTTGAGGTGGTTTCAGTCTGAGCATAATTTCACCAAATGCGATGTATTTTCCCTTTATCATTGTTCCCTCCTTTTGAGATATTACCTTTGCATCAGATGAATAGCAAAACCAGATACATCTAAATCCAGATAAATGGCCTTAAGCCTTCCATTGGATTCTTTGGCAGTTTCTTTTAAAGTATTTATTCCTTTTCTACTTAGGTAAGAGATGGCTCTTTGTAGGTCGTTAGTCGCTATAGCAATATGCCCATGTTCACCCAGATATTTATTCTTCATTACTTCAACACCTGAACCGGCAAAAACAGAACTATTCCCTTCTTTTACAGTGAAATTAAAAATCTGCGATAGTGATGTGGCAGAGTCAAGGGCATTTTTTTTATTTTTTTCATTTATACCAAGATGAGCTACCTGGAATCCTAATAAAGTAGCGACAGCTTCTTTAGACATAGCAGTAATCTCTTTAAAATTGCCTGCAGAAATAAGATCAGATTTAACCATCCAGCTACCACCGCAAGCATGTACCTGCTTATGTGCAAGATATGATAGAAAATTATTCGGGTTAATACCTCCGGTAGGGATAAACTTAATCATAGTATAAGGAGCAGACATTGCCTTTAGCGCTGCCAGGCCACCGGAGGCTTCTGCAGGGAAAAATTTAACTATTTCAAGGCCTTTCTCCAAGGCCATCTCAATCTGGGTAGGATTATTGACTCCGGGGGTAACAACAATATTATTCTCCAGACAGTAGTCCACAATTTTACTATTAAAACCTGGAGAGACGATAAACCGGGCACCGACTGCAACGGCCTTTTTGGCCTGTTCAATTGTCAAAACAGTGCCGGCTCCAACTAAAAGATCCGGTAGTTCATCAGTCAAGGCTTTGATAGAATCTTCAGCAGCAGCTGTTCTAAATGTAATCTCAGCAATTGGAAGCTCCCCTTCGAGCAGTGCTTTACCCAATGGTATAGCATCTTTTGAATTCTCAATCTTCACAACCGGGACAATCCCCAGTTTTCCAATTTTTTCCAGAATTTCATTCATCTTGAAGACTCCAAACTTTAATAAATATATTACAATTATCTTTTTGCAACTAATACTTAATTTTATTAAAGTTATTTATGTTTTCTACATTGTAGAACTATATTCTACATATTATAATTATAAAACTATAAATTATTTTTGTCAATTTTTTTATAAAATAAATTTAGGATGCCGATGAAATATCTATATTTAAACCTAAGCGTGAAGATATCTTTTGACAGGTGGCAACAATTTCTTTCTTTAAATGATTTTGATTTTTTTGATTTACTCTATAGGCTGGGCTGGAAATACTCACTGCGGCAATTACTCTACCTTTATAATTTTTTACAGGAGCTGCAATACAGCGAACGTCTTTTTCATTCTCTTCTCTATCCATAGCAAAGCCTTTTTCAATAATTGTGTTAAGCTCTGTCTCTAAGTGCACCCTGTCAGTGATTGTATTCTCAGTCAGTCTAAAAAGTTCTAGCCTGTCTAATAATTTACCTCTTTCTTCCAATGGCAAAAATGCTAATAAGACTTTACCCAATGCAGTACAGTGTAGCGGCCCTCGCCTGCCTACATAAGAAATCATTCTAATTGTTTGCGAGGATTCTTCTTTTGCTAAATACAGAACATTGGTATCTTCTAAGATTGCCAAATGCACAGTTTCGTTACATTTTTTTGCCAGTTCCTTTAGAAAAGGTTTGGCTTCCTTTACCAGGTCAATTTGATGAATTTTTGCCATTCCTAATTCCAATAACTTTAAACCCAGCTGGTATTTTTGATTATCTGGATTTTGTTCTACATATCCTCCATATTTTAAAGTATCAAGTATTCGATGAACTGTACTTGGATAAAATTTTAACTTTTCACTAATTTCACTCATAGTCATTGGAGTTTTGTGTTCTAATAAGACATCAAGTATAGCAAATGTTTTAGTTAATACCTTTATTGGGTAATTTGGAGTTGTTTTTAGCATGTTTTTTTCTCTATTTCTACAATATAGAAACTATTTCTACATTAATAATTATAAAAAATAAATTTACTTTTGTCAAATATTCTTCTATATTTTCAAATAATTTTTAATTCTTCTTTTTTCAGCCTGTATAGCTATGAAAATCTAAAAAAATGAATCTAATTTTATTAATTCAAGTAATGATAACTATTTAATAAAAACATTTTTTGGAAAAAGTCGAATAATGTTAATATAATTCTCAGGATTAAAGAATAATTTTGTTTAAAGTCTTTATAGTCATCTCAGCAGCAGAATCCTGGTCTGGTAGAGGAAGTATCTCTGCCGAAACATACCCCTTGTAGCCTATTTTCTTTAATGTTTTTACAATTTTTTGAAAATCAAGATGCCCATATCCCGGTGCCCAGCGATTACTATCGGCAAAGTGTACATGAGTGATATAGTTTTTTGTTTTAACAATACTATCATATATAGAAACTTCCTCTATATTCATATGAAAGGTATCTGCTAATAAACCTATATTCGATACCCCTATTCTATCAATAAATTCTGCTCCTTCCTGTAAAGTATTAATAAAATTACTTTCATATCGATTTACAGGTTCCAGAGTTAATCTCACATTTTTTTCTAGTCCAAATTCAGCACATTCTCTTAAACTATCAATAGTCCATTTCTCGGCTTCATCCCGAAAAATACCTTCTTTGATAACCCCCCTGATCAAGCCAATAATAACCTGAGCATTAAAATGTGAGGCTAATTTTATTTGTTCTTTGATTCTTTCAATTGCAGCTTTTCTAACCACTTCGTTTGAATCAGAAAAACTCAGGCCTTCTTCTCCCCAGGCTTGACCTGTGCCAATAGCAGGAACTTCTAAGTTGAATCCTTCTATTATATGAATGACCTTCTCAATGTCTAAAAATTTGGGGTCTCTAACAGCAAGTTCGACTCCATCAAAACCTAATGAAGCTACTTTATTAATATTTTTTTCTAGATCTTCTTTAAAAGCCAGGGCAGAAAATTTTGTTGGTTGTGTAGAAACAACTATACTCTTTTTCATAATTACATCCTTTTTATTAAAATAAAGATTACAAAAACGAAAGATTCTAGCTAAGGCACAAATATTTGTGCCCTATTAATAAACTTGGTTTATTCTTCACTCAATACGCAATACTCAAAACTAACGACTTATACTACACAGATAATTAAAAACTTCATTAATTCTTTAATCTTAAGTCTTGATTTTTATGTTATTTTGTATTGGACTAGATACTGTATTTGTGACCCGATATTCTTCTTTCATTTCCTCCCCCTCACCCTAACCCTCTCCCTCCTTGGGGAGAGGGAAAATATTTAACATCTAAGAAGAGAAAGTACGAATCTCCCCTATGGGATAAGGATAGACCCACCTCGTCTCCTCCTCCTTGAAGCAATAATTAAGTCTTTTTTCGTTTTCCAACCTTGAGGCGAGAATTGACTTTTTCCTGGTCTCTTCCCTTTGATGAAAGGATTGAACTATCTCATTTCCTACAACATGAGAGAAGGATAGAAACGCCTCGTCTTCTCCCTCTTGAGGTGAGAATTAACTCTTTTCTAGTTTCCTCCCCCTCACCCTAACCCTCTCCCTCCGAGGGGAGAGGGAAATTCTCAAATATCTTCCGAGGGAGAGGAAAGTATAAGAAAAAGATAATTTTATAATAATTATTAATAATGTGTCTTTTGGGAGAGTTTGTGAGTTGACTTTTGACACAGTATCTATTTTCTATAGACTATTAATCTGGCCAATGTAAGGCAATTCAAAGACAGATTTCCATCCCTTACTCATAGGCTCTTTCAAAAAAGGTTCCATTTCCTTGGGATCTCTTAAGCTGATTTTTTCTACTGGTGGAAGTTTACCAGATGGATAATTCTCTAAAATCTCATCATGGACTAAAGTCAAGTATTTTAAGATTGCTGCAATAGGTCTTTTTGCTTTATCAGCAGTTGCCCTGGTAGGTTTTCCTACAACCCCTTCGGGAACTGCTGCCCTTTCAATAGCAGATTGCCCTTCTCCCTGCTGCCACTGTTGAGGTCTGCGATAAGGATCTACTGAGGTATCGAAATGTCCACCAGGTAATAAAGATTCTCCTTCAGTATCAACAGCATATTTCATATCCAGCATTTCCGGGAATAACAACAAACCTACAGATGCTTCAGCCTCATCAGCATGGACAAAATCCGTAGATAAACTATCTTTCCTGTCTATGGGGATAAAAAACTCCCGGATGGCACGATGCCAATCGAGAACTCGATAAATTCCCGGTAATTGATAGCGCTTACAGAATTCCTGGAGGGCAGATTCCAAGACCCATAATTGTCCATGGTTGTTAACCCATATCTGTTTTCTGAATCCGTCATTCCATAGTCCAAGCATCACATTAATCATGGTCTCTCTAACTACATCCTCTGGCATAATGACAGTGCCGGCCATCCCACAATGATGGTAGGGATGGGCACCATAATTCAATGGAGGTATGGCCAGGCTAACTGGTTTGCCTTTCTTTTTGCAATATCTCCTGATAGCTTCACATATTTGGGTTACCATAAAGGTGTCCAAACCTGTATTGGCATAATCACCGTGGCATTCAGTGCAGCCAACCGGCACAAAGACAATATCATCTTTTCTACGGTCTTCAATGACATGCATACGGGGTGAATTTTGTATGTAACTACCCGCTTTACCCAATTCAGAAGGTGATGGAACATCATACTCTTTTAAAATATCCTCTATCTCACTCATTGGGGCATCAAATAATTTCTTCTTAAGCTGTCCTACTTTTGTATTTTCAAAATATATATTAGGATAATCTGTTGTTAACCATTTTTCTTCCATTAGTTTCATTTTCTCCTTATTTTTAAAAATATTTTTTAATTTACTTTTTCTTCAATAAATTAATCAAAGAGGCAGGTTATCTTACATTCTTCTCTACAGGTTCTCAATAATACAATATTATCCGGAACATCTTCTAGTTTGATTTTCTTAGTAATTAGTGGTGTCATATCCATTCCCGTTGCCATAGAACTAATAACTCTGGGGAATGTTCCATGACCGGAATGTCCCTGGGAACCGATGATTTCAGCTCTTCTTACCTGGAATACTTCACCTGTTAAAGGTATTTTTTTATCAGCCCGGGCAACGATTACCACTGTACTGTTAACCATTTTTCCTTCCCAGATACACTGTTCGATCCCCGGCCATACTTTATCTGGTAATCCACTTGCTTCTAAATACAATTTAGCACCTAACCCACCTGTAATTTCTAAAACACGCTGTGCAAAATCTTCTTTCACCGGATTAATAACAAAATCAGCTCCCATTTTTTTGCCTAATTTTGCCCTATCTTCAGATGGCTCAGAGAGAATAACTCTGGCAGCTCCAGCCCTTTTTAATATTGCAACAGCAGCCTGTCCGATTGGTCCGCCACCTAAAACAACTACATTATCACCAGGCCTAATTCCTTTGCCACGTTCAATTACTGCATTGTAAGCAACAGAGGTAGGTTCTGTCACGCTTCCTGCTAAAAATAAATCATCACCTTTATAAATTTCTCGAAGTTCTTCCAAACTCCAGGTGTATTTGGCATCAACTTTTACGTACTCTGCAAAGGCACCATCTATGCTAAATCCTATTTCCTGTAATTTTTCACAGTGATTTGGATATCCATCTACACAGGGACGACATGTACCACACCAGAACATTTCTTCGGCAGTAACAGCTTCTCCTTCTTCGTATCTCTTCCCAGTGCGTTTATTAAATGCGTCTTTTCCAGCCTTAACTACAATACCTGAAAATTCATGTCCTAAGGTTGCTGGAAATGCCGTTAAACCTGGATACCAGATATACCCATCTTCATCAGGTTGTGCCATATGTACATCACTACCACAAATACCACATGCTTTTACCTTAACCAAAACCTCAGTGGGACTAATTTCTGGAATATCTTTTTCTTCTATTCTCAACTTAGGATTACGCCATACTTTACTCCCTAAATAGGTTAATTTCCCTTCTACATCCTTGGATCCTAGTTTAAAATCAGGCTTTGGATCCCATGTAGCATCAAGAACAACCGTTTTCATTTTTTTTGCCATTTTTAATCCCCTTTGTTTTTTTATAATTAATTTTAAATAGCATTTTTGACATATTTAATAAATTTAGATTATATCTATCGATATAAAATAAAAGTTCTATTTTTCATCTGAATACTTACGACAAGATTTCCTCTCAATTAATTCTGGTTTTATAAAGATATTTTCATGACTTACTTTATTTTCTATTCTTTCCAATAACTTAATGATAGCCAAATATCCCATTTCTATCATTGGCTGACGAATGGTAGTAAGAGGTGGTGATAAATAAGAAGCTAAACGAATATCATCGAATCCTACAATTGAAAAATCATTGGGAACATCATAACCCTTCTCACGTATTGCTTCTATCGCACCAACTGCTAATAAATCATTTGCTGTAAAAATAGCGGTAGGAGGATTGTCTAATTTTAAATAATTATTCATCATTTGATATCCTCCCTTGATTCTAAAATCACCTTCCCCTACATATTTCTTATTAAATAAGATCCCATAATATTGTAATGCTTTCTTGTACCCTTTAATTCTATCCATAGCAGCAGTTGTATTATAAGGACCAGTTATATGCCCAATCTTCTTATGCCCTAATCCAATAAGATACTGGGTAGCAAGAAATCCTCCTGTGATATCATCAAT
>DMCY01000073.1:4454-14716 GCA_003451675.1 Candidatus Atribacteria bacterium | reverse complement strand
CTACACGCCTTTCCTCCAACAATTTTAGATAAGTTATTTCTTTTTCAAGACAATCATCTGTATTACACATAATTACATTATATCCATGTTCATTAGCTGCATCCTCAACCCCTCTTGCTAATCCGGAAAAAAAGGGGTTGGCAATATCAGGAATCAGCATTCCAAATGTACGTAATTTATTTGTTTTTAAACTTCTGGCAAGTGCATTAGGAGTGTAATTTAATTCTTTAATTATTGAGAACACTTTCTCCACAGTTTTCTGACTAATACTTGAATTTCCATTTATTACCCTCGATACTGTTGATGGATGAACTCCAGCTGCCTTTGCTACATCTCTAATAGTTGCTGTCATAATCTTGTCTCTTTCTAAAATTGCATTACTTCTTGTTCTATCTAACAATTCTATAACTAATTATTTTTTATTCCTACAAATTCCTTTTTACTAAAAGATTCTTTGGCAGCATATCCCATAATCGCTGCCATTTTTCCATCATATCCGCTAACTGAAGGATTACGATCATTTTGAATACAATCAACAAAATGTTTCATCTCATTTATATATGATTCATTATATCTTTCTAAAAAGAAGTATAATGGTTTGTCACTTGTAGTTGATTCTGCTCCATATAGGGAAACCTCGGTCGGCTTTTGATTAGCTACCTGGACACATCCTTCTGAACCAAATACCTCAATTCTCTGGTCATACCCATATACCGCCTGTCGGCTGTTATCAATAATACCCCACCCACCATTCTTGTATTGAAAAGTAATAATTGCAGTATCTATATCATTATATTTGCTGATTTCCGGGTTAACCAGACAACTTCCTACTGCCATAAGTTCTTTTACTTCATCATCAAGGAGATAACGGATCATATCAAAATCATGAACTGTCATATCCAAAAAAATACCACCTGATACCTTGATGTATTCTATTGGCGGTGGTGCAGGGTCTCGGCTGGTAATCTTAACAATATGAGGTTTACCAATTTTACCGCTTTGTACCATTTCTTTAGCTTTCATAAAACTAGGATCAAAACGACGATTAAAACCAATTTGCAATTTAATCCCTTCTGTTTTCACAGCTTCTAATGCCCTGTTTATCTCTTTTAAGTCCAGGGCAATAGGCTTCTCACAAAAAATATCTTTTCCCGCCTGCGCTGCTTCAATCATAATTTTGGCATGCGTATCAGTAGAGGAACATATCACAACTGCATCAATTTCTTTATTATCTAATAAATAGCGATAATCGTTTTTTATAATAGGTATATCGTATTTTTGGGAAACTTCTTGTAAAGAATTCTCAATAATATCGCTAACTCCTATTAATTTAATACCCGGGATTTGTGCAATGATATTATGCAAATGTAATTTTCCAATTCTACCCAAGCCAATAACTCCTACATTCACTTCTTTTTTCATCTTTTGTTTGCCCCCAGAAAAAAATATTTAAATTTAGGGAAAAATAACTTGCTAATAAAAATCTATGATTCAAAATTGTAAAAGATATGAACTGTCCTATTATCGAATAAAACTTTCAAATACTTTACTTATTTAATTTCTTCTCAATTTTTTTACCACTTCTAATTACTTCAATTAAATCATCTGTACAAACTTCGTCTTTTTTAAAATCTCCTAATTTCTCACCATGCTCTAAAATAGTAAAACGATCAGCAACTGAATAAACATGATATATATTGTGAGTAATAAAAATAACTGATAATCCTCTATCCCTGGCTTCTAAGACATAGTCCAACACTTTTTGTGATTCTTTGATAGACAAAGCTGCAGTTGGTTCATCCAGAACTAATAATTTAGCTCCAAAATAAATGGCACGACCTATAGCTACTGATTGCCTTTCTCCGCCTGAAAGGATAGATACTTCCTCATCAACAGAGCGGACATTAATCCCTATTTCTGTTAATACTTCCTTAGTAACATCCTCGATTTTATTTTTATTTAATACATTGATAACTCCACCAAGTTTTCGAACTGGCTCTCTCCCTAAGAAGAAATTTCGGGCTATGCTCATTAAATCAATTAATGCCAAATTCTGATGAACAGTTTCTATTCCCAAATCTCGAGCTATTTTAGGAGAACTAAGCTTAATCTTTCCCCCTTCAAAAAATATTTCTCCACTATCAGGAGAAAAAACCCCGGTTAATATTTTAATCAAAGTTGATTTTCCTGCCCCATTATCTCCCACTAAACCTACAATTTCGTTATTCTGTATATGAAAATTTACATTTTTTAGTGCAGTCACTGTTCCAAAATGTTTAAATATTCCTTTCATTTCAATTAAATTTTTAGTATTTTTCATTTTAATGACCACCTTTTAATATTTGTATTCAGAATAACTGCAATAATCAAGATTAAGCCAACAAATGCCTGATACCAATATGCAGGAGCTCCAGCCATGATTAGACCAGAACGAAGCATTCCAATTAACAATACTCCTAATAACGTTCCTATTAAATTACCATATCCTCCGGTCATTAGAGTTCCTCCTGCAACAACTGCAGCAATTGCTTCTAATTCCATACCCTGTCCTCTTACCGGATCAACTGAACCAAATCTGGCAAACTGGATACAGCCTGCAAGTCCTGCCAACACAGAACAAGTAATAAAATTAATAATTTTCACTTTATTAACTGATATACCTAAAATTCTGGCTGCATCTTTATTACCACCGGTAGCATAGGTTGCATTTCCATATTGAGTTCTTAAAAGAATAAAATTCAATAAAAGGATGATAGCAAAAAACCAAATTGCAGAAGTCCTAAATTCACCCCATAGATTACCATTTAATACTTCAAGTATCGTGGATGCCTCTCTATAACGAACCGGGAAACCTCCGGTAATAGCCAACAAAACCCCGCGCCATAGCATAAGCGCACCCAAAGTAGTAATAAAAGAAGGTATTTGGAAATGTACAGTAATATATCCATTTAAAAAGCCAATAACTGCAGCTGCTAATAAAGCAATTAATAGGCTTATAAATAAAGGAATACCGCTTGCAGCTGAAATGGCAAATAACATAGCAGAAAAACCAAATACTGAACCAACTGAAAGGTCAATCTCACCGGCAATCATTAAAAAAGTAACTCCCGCTGCTACAATTCCCAATTCAGAAGCTATAGTAACAATTCCTGCAAATGAGTCCACTGTAAGAAATCTGGTAGCAGTCAAAGAAAATCCAATAAAAACAATTACTAAACCAACCAAAGCTCCGAACTCAGGATGGTGACGAAAGTATTTTCCTATAAATGAACTAAAACTTTTTTCATCATTCATTATTCGCTCCTTGAAATTAATTCTTATTCTTCCTAGTTTTCTTAAATAAATGGCAGGAAGTATTTACTAACTCCCTGCCATTTATTACTTATAATTATAAGCACAATTTAATATTACCAATATCTCTGTTCTACTAACTCTACAACACTTTCAACATTGTCGGCATCCACAAATCCTGGACCGGTTAGAACATCATTTGCTGGCAAGAAATTATACTTGTTTAACATATAGAAGAAATGAATGGGAAGATACCCTTGCAGATACTGTTGTTGGGAAATAGTAAATAAAGTATCTCCTTTTTGGATTGATTCTACAACATCATCTGAAACATCAAAGCCACCATGAGTTACTTTGCCAGTTAAACCTTCTTCGTTAAGAAAATCAATTACATACGAACTATCAATTGATCCTAGAGTAAAAATAGCATCTGTTTCCGGATTTTTTGAAAAATAACCTTTTAATATTTCGATAGCTTGGGTTGGGTCAAGATAAGTAGCTAATTTTTCTGCTGGAACACCGGCTTCCGTCATAACTTCGATGAATCCCTGTGCTCTTAATTCCAGTCCCATGTGACCAATCTCGTGAATTGTTACCACTGCACGTTGAGGTTTCTTATGGTCTAATATTCTTTCAGCAGCACGTTTTCCGGAAAGATATTCGTCTCCGCCTACATAAAATAGATAAGGAATAGCTTCGTCGGCTGTTCTTGAATCAGGAACATTAATTGCAATAACAGGAATACCCATATCAATTGCTCTTCTGAGTGGCTGGTCTAAGGCATCAGGATCTGTAATGGTAACAGCAATTCCGTCCGGTCTAGTAGCAATAGCACTATTTAACATATCAACCAGTTTTTCTACAGAATATTTAGCCGGACCTGAATAAGTGGCATTAATAGTATCATCTGTTGCCTTATTAAGATAATTGGCAGAATCCTCCATTCCTTTCATCACTACACCCCAGAACGGATCACCTGGACCACCATGCGAAACAACATAAAAATTAAATTCTTCTGCACTGGCAATACACCCAAAACTAACAAAGGTCAACATCAATAAAGCTAATCCTAAGATTAATTGATTATTAATTAGTTTTCTCATCTTTTAATCCTCCTAAAATTTACAAAATTTTATTCTACTAGCAAACTTATTTTTATACTTTTACCAACCACCCCCTTAATGCAAATGTTTTGGCTAGCTTGACTTTGATTAGTTAAATTAGAAAAATAGAATAAATGACTGAAGCAATTTACTAAATTCAAGATTGCATATTTGAAATAACTATTTTTAATAATGCAAACGGTTGCACTTTTAGTTAATAATAACACATGAAATATTTTTTTTCAATATTTTAACTACTAACCACATATTAATAGTTAAAATTATAGATCAAATCTTAGTCTTTATTCATCTGCCTGAAAACAATTTCTAGGTGCTCCTGCTCTGCGAATATCTACACCTAAAAATCGAAAATATTTTAGCAAATATCTATCATTTTTTTTAAATCTAATACAGCTGCTATTCTTAAGTGGGAAGTAAGTATAAGTGGAAGAAAGAAGAAGAATTAACTAATATTTATTTAGCGCAATTCACTTTTAAGATTGGAAAGATAAATAATTCCTAATAAAATAATAAAAAATCCACCAATCTGGTAGATATCAGGTACTTCTCTTAAAATAAACCAGGCAAGTAAAATTGAAATAGCCGGATATGCCGATATAATTGCTGTTGCCTTGGAGAGGTTGATACGTTTAATTGATTCATAAAAGGTATAATAAGTTAAGGCATAAATTACAAGTCCATAAAATATAAGAATAGCTAAAATATTAGTTTCTTTCAAGCGGTCAAACTCATGCACCCCAACTAATTGGCTTAGTATGAATAAAAAAATCCCCCCATATAAAGTGCGGCCAGCAGCAATAAAAAGTGGACTTAAATGATTTTCGTTTAATAATCTCTTACTAAAAATATGGCCAATCTGATAACAAAGCGGGGTACCTAAAACCAATAAATCTCCCCAATTCAAAGTTAACGTTCCCTGAAAAATTACTAATAATGTACCAAAGATGATAATTAGAGTGCTTATAACCTGGCGAAAGGTAACCTTTTCATTTAATAGTAGATACCCGATAAAAAGGGAGTAAATGGGTTCAACCTGCAATAGAATCGATGAATTGATACCGCTGGTTAGTCTAACGCCGTAAAAGAATAAAATATTGGATATAGTCGTACCAAAAAAGCCAATTAATACCAATGAAAAGAAATATTTTTTATTTACCAATGCCGTAATTTTATTTTTTCTCATTAAGATAAATGTAATCAAACCCATTGCTGCTATCAAATTTGTTACTGATGCAAAAAAAAGTGGGTGAACCAAAGAAACACCATACTTACCTAAAATGGGCAAGGCACCATGAATAAATACACAAATAATAACCAGGATTACTCCTTCTTTTTCCCGTGCATCCATACAAACCTCGATTTTTTTAACAATGGCAAGACCTTCACTAAGACCTTGCTTTTTGTTAAATGATACTAAAATATTATCAAACCATCTTTTTGGAATAATAGCAAGCTCTTAACCTTAAAAAATTCCTGCTATTTCTTCTCTTCTGAGTTTTCTTTTCCTCCAGGTAATGTCAAAATCTTATAAAAATTCCCTACCTGTGTTATAATAATATTACCATATGATTATTAGAAAGGGCAGTAATATGTTTCTATTAAATCATATAAAAAATAAATTGCCCCTTATGCTGATAATTTTGTTTTTTATTGCATTTTTTGCAGAATGCACACCTGCTCAATCATCTGCTATTTATGTTTTAAACATAGAAGGCACAATAAATCCAATTACCGCTCAATATATTGTAGATGGAGTCACAAATGCCCAGAATAATAATGCAGAATGTATTATTATTCAAATGGACACCCCAGGTGGTCTGGATAATTCCATGAGAAGGATTATTAAAGAAATACTAAATTCCAATGTCCCTATTGTTATCTATATTGCCCCCCAGGGGGCAAGGGCTGCCTCTGCCGGGGCTTTTATTACCCTGGCAGCAAATCTTGCAGCTATGGCTCCCGGAACAAACATTGGTGCCGCGCATCCGGTTGCTATGGGTGAAGGGGAGATTGACGAAGAAACCAACGCAAAAATAGTAAACGATGCCGCTGCCTATATTAAAAGTATTGCTGCCAGAAGAAACAGAAATGTGGAGATAGCTGAAAAATTTGTCCGGGATAGCATATCAATAACCGAACAAGAGGCCTTAGAAAATAATATTATAGAATTTGTTGCTGATAGTATGGATGACTTAATTTTTATGATTGATGGAGTTAAGGTAACAACTGCCGAAGGTGATAAAAAATTAAGTACAATCGGAAAAGAGATTGTTGAACATCAAATGTCTGTTAAGGATTTGTTTCTTCATTCCCTGACCAATCCAAATATTGCTTATATTCTTTTATTCTTAGGTATTTACGGTATTTTAGGTGAATTCAGTAATCCTGGAGCTTTATTCCCGGGTATCTTTGGCGGCATATGCCTTATTCTAGCATTTGTATCATTTCAAATGATCCCTATTAATTTTGCCGGTATCATTCTTATTGTAGCAGGCCTTATTTTATTTATTGTCGAAATTTATACTCCAACATTTGGCTTCTTCAGCATAGGAGGAATAGCTTCTTTAACTCTTGGCTCTTTCATGTTAACCAAGGATATGGCTCCATTTTTGCAAATTTCATCTGGTATTATTATTACCATGATAGTTGCAACCGGAATATTCTTTATCTTTGCAGTAACCAAAGGTCTTAAAATTCAATGGAAAAAACCGATTTCTGGAAAAGAAAGCATGATTGGTATGATTGGAATTGCCAGGACTAATTTAAACCCATATGGGCAGATATTTATTCATGGAGAAACATGGCAAGCTATTGCATCCAACGGTACACCTATCAAAAAAGGAGATAAAGTACTCGTTACATCTTTAGAAGGACTTCGCTTAACGGTAAAAAAATTTAATAATAAGGAGGAATAAATAATGGATACTATTGCCTCGTTAAGTATCTATCTAGGTATTATCATTGTGGTAGTTATTATCTTATCCCAGGCTATCAAAATCGTTAAAGAATACGAAAGAGGAGTAATCTTCCGTTTAGGAAGAATTGTAGGAGCAAAAGGACCAGGACTTATTATTCTTATACCAATTGTTGATCGAATGGTAAAAGTGAGTTTGAGAACAATCAATATGGATGTACCGGCACAAGAAGTTATTACCAGTGATACAGTCCCTATTAAAGTAAATGCAGTCATTTATTTTCGGGTTATTGACCCGGTTAAAGCTGTTATTTCGGTAGAAAATTATATCTCTGCTACTTCCCAGATAGCCCAAACCACTCTGAGAAGTGTTTTGGGAGAAAGAGATTTAGATACTTTTTTGTCAAAAAGAGAGAAGGTAAACCAGACCCTTCAACAAATTGTAGACGAACAGACTGATCCCTGGGGAATTAAAGTAAGTACCGTGGAAACAAAGGATGTAGAATTACCGGAAAATATGAGGCGCGCCATGGCCAAGCAAGCTGAAGCTGAAAGAGAGAGAAGGGCAAAGGTAATTCACGCCGAAGGTGAATTCCAGGCTTCTGAGAAGCTGGTTCAGGCAGCAGAAAAAATGAGCGCACAACCACTGGCATTGCAATTGCGTTATCTGCAAACTTTAGGAGTTATTGCTGCAGACAAAAATACTACTACCATATTCCCCTTCCCGATGGAATTAGTTAAACCATTTTTAGATGTTTATAACAAACAGCAAAAATCTTCCTCTACTCCTGAGGAAGAAACAAAATAATAAAGGACAGACAATAAAATTCAAAGTAGATATCAGATATTAATATTGTATGATTTAAGCTGGTAATAAACTGGAATTTAGATAAATTATAGATGAAGTACATAAGGCTTTATTTATCTCAGCTTATGACCTTATATACTTCATCTCCGCCTCTTACTCTTTCTTCTACTTTAATTCCCACAGAATCGCCATCCCTGGCTATATCCACTTCTTCTTTATCGATTTGCATTGATTCAATTTCCTGCGAAAAATCAGTTGTATGACCGGTAAATTGAAGTGTATCCCCTATCCTGATTTCCCCTGATTCAATATCAATGGCTGCTACACCAATCTTTGCAAAATAATCAATGACATGACCAACTAATTCTTTCTCCATTTTCTTAAAATCCTCCTTTTGTTTTTTTCTTATAATATTATAATAACATTAATATAGAATGTAATTAATACTGTATATAATAAAATTATAAATAAAATATTCAGGAGAGTAAAATCCTGCTATAATACCCTAAAAATCTAATAGGCTCTACCAAAGTAAACCAGGGAAGAGGACTCCTTCCCACAATAAATGCATTTTCCTTTTTCATGATTGTCTTGCATTGCCAGGCAACGAATAGTGGCTTTGGTGTCTTTTTTAATATTTTCTTCACAATCTGAATTACCACACCAGTATGCCTTGATGAAACCGCGCTTTTCCTCCATGATGTTCTTAAAGTCATTGTATTTATCAGCAAATCTAATATTTCCCTCTAATCGTGTTTTAGCAGTCATATATAAATTATCTTGAATATCATCCATCCATTTTTCCAGAGTTGGGATAAGTTCATCCTCTGTAATGGTTAATTTATCTCCTTTATCTCTTCTAACTGCAACTACCTGTTCTTTTATAATATCCCTGGGGCCTATTTCCAATCGAACAGGAACACCTTTCATTTCCCACTCATTAAATTTCCAGCCAGGAGTATAAGCATCCCGATCATCCAATTCAACTCTAAACTTTTCAGACAACCTTGCTTTTAATTCCTGAGCCTTTTTCAAAACCTCTTGTTTGCTTTTATCAAACAGTATTGGAACAATAACCACCTGTACCGGCGCGACTCTTGGAGGTATCTTTAACCCACGTTCATCTCCATGAACCATTATTATTCCCCCAACAAGCCTGGTTGAAGTGCCCCAGGAAGTAGTCCAGGCATATTGCTCTTCCTGATTTTCGTCTAGGAAACGGATATCAAAAGCCTTGGCAAAGTTTTGACCCAGGTTATGCGAAGTACCGGCTTGTAATATTTTTCCGTCACCCATCAATGCTTCTAGAGTATAGGTATGTTCAGCACCAGCAAATTTCTCAGTACTGCTCTTTTTACCAACAAGCACCGGGATAGCTAAATCTTTCTCTATATATTCTTTGTACACTTCCATTAAAATTTTTAAAGTTTCTTCTTCTGCTTCCTGTTGATTTTTATGAGCAGTATGACCTTCCTGCCATAGAAATTCAGTAGTCCTTAAAAAAGGGCGAGTTACCTTTTCCCAGCGAACAATATTAGCCCATTGATTAATTAGAATTGGTAAATCTCGCCAGGAGTGTACCCATTTTGAATAAAGACTCCCAATTATTGCCTCAGAAGTTGGTCTAACTGCTAATCTCTCTTCTAATTTTTGGTTTCCTCCCTGGGTAACCCATGCTACCTCTGGCGCAAAGCCTTCTACATGTTCTGCTTCTTTAGTTAATAAACTCTCAGGAATAAAAAGAGGGAAATAGGCATTTTTATGGCCAGTAGCTTTAATTTTTTTATCCAGGCACCCTTGCATGTTTTCCCACAAAGCATACCCATATGGTTTTATAACCATACAACCCTTTACCATAGTATAATCAGCCAAATCGGCTTTTTTAACTACATCTATGTACCATTGTGAAAAAGCATCATCTTTAGATGCAATTTCTTTTACAAATTCTCCATCGTTCATTTATTCGTACTCCTTAGTTTAATTGCTTCTATCAAGACATTATGATTGAAAAAATTTTAACATATTTGCTTTCTTTTGTCTAAATCTAAGAAAAAGAATGTTTCTTCTTAAAAAATATATTTCCTTCTCTTCTCATTTATTTTACCATAAAAAAGAGCAAGAGAAG
>DMCY01000073.1:0-4348 GCA_003451675.1 Candidatus Atribacteria bacterium | reverse complement strand
TACTAACCAATAAAAGGTTAAACATCTTTTAGAGGTTCTTAAAGCCACCCGCTATGCGGGTGCGATATTTACTTTATAATGAATTAGCCAAAATTTATAGAAGTATTAGTAATATCTGGATAATTAAAATTCGAATAATGTTTATAGCCATATATATAAATAATTGTTAAAAAAAATTTGGAATCTAAAAATGTAATAGCAAATTATCAAAATAAAATAAAAAGAAATAGAAATAAAATGAACCTATCATTCTATTGCTTGACATTTTAGTTTGTATACGATATATTAGTACTGTAAATTGTTGATTTGTCTTTGATTTGTTTATGTCTATTTATTTATATAGATTTAAATGTGATTTAGACAAATATTAAAATAAGGAATTCGGTGAGGTAAGAATTGGCTGGGAAATTATCAAGAAGTCAGGAAGTATATTCAACGCTGAGGCAGATTGTGCGGGCAATGGATGTACATTCTAAATATTTGCATAAATACTATGGACTTAGTAGTCCACAATTAACTATTTTAAAAGAACTTTCCGATGTAAATGAGATTCCTACCGGTGAATTGGCTAAAAGAGTAAGTCTTAGTCAGGCAACGGTGACTGATATCCTTGATCGTCTGGAGGAAAAAGGGCTTATTATTAGACAAAGAAGTAGCTTTGATAAAAGAAGAGTTTATATCCAAATTTCTGAAAAAGGCAAAGCCATAGTTTTGAAAAACCCTTCACTACTCAAAGAGGACTTCATTCTCCAGTTTAATGAATTGGAAGATTGGGAACAAACTCTAATTTTATCATCCATGCAACGTGTAGTTGCAATGATGAAAACACCTGATATTGAAATCAAAAATAAATACAAGATAAAAAAGAAAGAGCTTGTATAATCACTTATTGTCATACCAGATTCATTATATTCATAATGTCATATAAATAAATATTCAATGCTTTCAGGATTGAAGTAATTCAAAAAAGACCAAATGAAAAGGAGGGGATTCCAATAGAAATATCTTTTGTAGAATGGTTAGGTTATTTTCAAGGTACAATCGTTAAGGAATTTATACGTCATATACAAATTGTTGCAATTAGTCTTCCATTTGCTTTGATAATTAGCGTACCATTAGGTTTTTATATTTCCGCTCGACCAAAAATAGCTCAAACTGTCATTAATATTACAAGTATATTAATGACTATTCCCAGTCTTGCCCTTTTTGGGTTGATGGTAGTAATTTTAGCACCCTTTAATCTGGGTTTAGGTATTGTACCTGCAGTAATTGCCATTACAATATATTCCATGCTTCCTATCACCAGGAATACCTATATTGCCATTAACCAGGTTCCGGCAGGAATGATTGAGGCAGCCAGAGGCATGGGAATGACCAAACAACAAATACTTTGGCGGGTTAAATTGCCCTTATCTATTCCGGTTATTATGGCAGGAGTAAGAAATGCCATGGTCTTAGGTGTTAGTGTGGCAACCTTTGCTTCTCTAGTTGCAGCGGGAGGGTTAGGCTATTTTATTTTTTCCGGAATTAGTAGGTCTAATCTTAGAATGGTAGGAGTAGGAGCAATCCTGGTATCAATTCTGGGAATCGGAGTAAATTATTTTCTTATTTTGGTAGAAGAATGGATTACTCCAAAAGGCTTAAAAGTAAAACGATAAATTTTCAAGGAGATTAACACTTATGAACAGTGATTCGAATATAAAAGAAAAACAGACTACTGAAAATAATAAAAATAACGAACAAGAAAAAAACCAGGAATATACTATCGAATTAAAGAATGTCACAAAACGTTTTGGTAATGATGTAGCTGTCAATAATCTTAGTCTGCAAATGGAAAAGGGTACTATTACGATGTTAATTGGCCCATCAGGCTGTGGTAAAACTACTACTATGAGAATGATTAATCGCCTTGTTCGACTAGATGAAGGCGAGATTCAACTTCACGGAACTTCCGTTTATGATATTGATGAAGTACAGCTAAGAAGGACTATTGGCTATGTCATTCAGGAAATTGGTTTATTTCCACATTTTACTGTCTATGATAATATTGCTACTGTTCCCCGCTTATTAAAATGGGAAGAAAGCAAAATTAAAAAAAGGGTCGAAGAACTATTGGATATGGTAACCCTGGATTCTAGTTATGCACAACGTTATCCTTTGCAGCTTTCTGGAGGCGAAAAACAAAGAGTCGGATTAGCCAGAGCACTGGGGGCAGATCCTGAAGTATTACTCATGGATGAACCTTTTGGTGCTATAGACCCCATTAACCGTTTAAAGCTTCATGATTCTTTTCTGGAAATCCAGGAAGAAATTAAAAAGACTATTGTCTTTGTAACTCACGATATCAATGAGGCTATAAAACTGGGAGATAAGATTGCTATCATCAGAGATGGTAAACTTGTACAATACTCTGATTCAACTGAAATACTATATAATCCAGCTAATAAGTTTGTTGAAAACCTTTTGGGACAGGACAGAAGTTTAAAGGCTCTTACTCTGAAGAGAACAAAGGACTTTATCAGCAGTGAAGATACAATTACCGTAGACAAAGAGATTTCAGAAGAAGAAGTTCTTAAATTATTACAGGAAAAAGACCAAATTGTCGCCTTTGTCTTAGATAAAAACGGTAAACTCTCTGGCAGATACTGGCTGGAAAAGACAAAGAAAGATAAAGTCGAAATTAACTATGACGAAAATCCAATTCTTACAGAACAGAATAACACCTTAAATGAAAGCCTTTCTACTATGTTTTCCAGTGGTGAACAACTACTGCCAGTAGTAAATAGACGTAATAAATTCATGGGTGTCATCCGATTAAATCATATATTTGAAGAATTTAATAAATAAACGGGGTAATAAATATAATGAACCTATTTCAATATATTTCGGAAAATTTCAATAAAATAATGGAACTATTTGTAGAACATTTTTTTCTTTTCCTTTTTTCCATTATTATTACAACAATAATCGGGGTTGCCTTGAGTATTATTGCCACTGAGGAAGGAAGAGAAAAAATGGGAAAGACAATTTTGTCAATTACCGGTGCTGCACAAGCAGTACCCTCTATTGCAGTAATTGCACTGGTTTTTATATATGTTGGTATCGGTAAGACCCCAACAATTATTTCTCTCATTATCTATAGCCTTGTTCCTGTTATCTTTAATGCTACTTCAGGAATATTAAGTGTTCCCAGGGGAGTTATCGAGGCAGGAAAAGGTATGGGTTTTACCAAACAGCAGATTCTCTGGAAATTAAAAATTCCAATTGCAATACCAGTAATAATGGGCGGTATTCGCAGTGCGGCTACTATCATAATAGGAACCGCGGTTATCGCATCAGTTATTGGAGGTGGTGGTTTAGGTGATTTAATTTTTACCGGTTTAAAATTAAACAGACCAGAAGCATTAGTGGCAGGAGCTGCCTCTTCAGCTATCATGGCGATCATTATTGATCGCATATTGGCATATGTTGAAAAAATAATTACACCAAAAGGTTTAAAAGCGGAACAATAAAAAAAATAAGGAGGAAATTGTTATGAGAAAAAAATTACTATTTACGATTACTATTACTTTAGTGTTAATGGTAGCCAGCATGGGGGTCTTTGCCCAGGCAAAAAAGATTACTGCAGGAGCAAAGGACTTTACTGAACAATATATAGTTGGGCATATGTCTGCTATTCTATTGCAAGAAAATGGATTTGATGTAGATTTAAAAATGGGCACAGGCAGCACTATAACCCGTAATGCCTTAGTATCCGGTCAAACCGATTTATATCCTGAATATACCGGAACCTATTGGCTAACTTATGCAAAACATGAAGAAGTTATCAATGATCCCGAAGAACTCTATAACAAAGTAAAAAAGGAAGACCTGGAAGAAAATGGTATTGTCTGGTTAGAACGTTCAGATATTAATAATACCTATGCTATGGCCCTAACTAAGGAACAAGCTGCAGAAACAGGAATTGAAACCTTATCTGACCTAGCAGAATATGTAAACGAAAACCAGGACCTTATCTGGGCAATTGACCATGAATTTGCCGATAGACCGGATGGATTACCAGGTCTGGCTGAACATTATGGCATGAATATTCCTGAAGATAATATAAAAATAATGGAAATTGGTTTAACCCATGAGGCTATAGACCGTGGACAGGCAGACATTACAATGGTTTTTGCCACAGACGGTAAAATTAAAAAATTTGACTTAGTGGTATTAGAGGATGATAAGCAATTCTTCCCGGTATATAACCTCTGTGTTACTATTAGAGAAGAGGTTCTAAATGAATATCCCGAAATTGAAGAAATTCTTAAACCAATAGCTGAATTAACTAATGAAGCAATACAGG
>DMCY01000104.1 GCA_003451675.1 Candidatus Atribacteria bacterium | reverse complement strand
TTGGAAGATTAAGTGTCAAAGTCGGGAGCCTGTAAATATATTATACTTAAAAGAAAATTTTATAATGGAAAATAAAGATATAAAAGTTGCCTTTAAAACAATAGGATGTAAAGTAAATCAGTATGAGACAGAGTCAGTAAGAGAGGCCTTTAACAAAAATGGTTATACTGTTGTAGATTTCAAAGAAAAAGCTGATGTTTACCTCATTAATACCTGTGCTGTGACAAGAGAAGCAGAAAGAAAATCAAAACAGATGATTAGAAAAGCTAGACGGTCAAATCCTCTTGGCACTATTATCGTAACTGGGTGTGGCGTACAAACAAATCTAGAAGAAATAAAAGATTGTAGTGATGCTAACTGCCATATTATTAGTAATTATTTTAAAGATGATATTTTCAATATATATAGTAAATACTCTACAAAATTTAAAGTAAAGTCATCCCAAAAACTAGTTCACTTTAAACCAGCAGCACAAATTAATCAATACAGTGAAAACAATTTATTAAGTACAAATGATCGTATTAGAGTTAGGGGAATGGTGAAAATACAGGATGGCTGTAATCAATTTTGTAGCTATTGTGTTATACCATATCTTAGGGGAAGGGCAAGAAGCAGAGCATCTAAGGAAATATTATTAGAAATTAAAGAATTAATAAAAAATGGTTACAAGGAGGTTGTATTATTAGGAATTAATCTTGGTAGTTATGGAGAGGACTTAAAAAGTGAAAATATAAATCTGGCAAAGCTGATAAAAATGATTGAAGAAAATAGTGATATCACAAGGATTAGATTGAGCTCTATTGAATTACCATGGGTTACTGATGAGTTAATAAATGTTTTTAATGATTCTTTAAAAGTATGCCATCATTTACATATTTCTTTGCAAAGTGGTGATGATAATACTTTATCATTAATGAGAAGAAAATATGATACTACTAAATTTGAAGAAATAGTAAAAAAGATTGAAAGAAATTTACCGGATGTTGCCATTACCACCGATATCATTGTTGGATTTCCCGGTGAAGATGAATCAGCATTCAAAAGAACTTATAAGTTTTTAAAAAGAATAGGGTTTGCCAAAATACATGTTTTCCCATATTCAGAAAGACCAATGACTCTTGCTTCATTATTACCGTTTAAAAATGAACCTGAAATTATCAAAGCGAGGGTAAAAGTATTAAATAAATTATCTATACAACTTAGAAAAAAATTTTTTATCAAAAATATAAACCAGGAGAAAAATATTTTAGTTGAGCATAGCTTTAGAAAAAATGATGAAGAATATGTATGCGGTTTAACTGATAATTATATTAAAGTTTGCATTAAAGGTTTACAAATGAAAAAAGGAGAAATGATAACTGCTAGATTGAAGGCAGTTTTTGATTTCTATGTTGAAGGTGAAGAGATAACTAATTGAATGGATAAAAAACATATTTTATAATTTAGAAAAATAGATGTTTCGTAAAAAATTTAAATATTATTATTGTTTTGATATTTTTTTGTTCTGTGCTATAATATAATAAATTTCAAAAATTATTTTAAAAGAGTGGTTAAAAAGCCACTCTTTTGTTTTGTAAATTTAATATATTATACTATGTTTAGAGAATATCCTAAATCTTCATTCCCAAAAATGGGAGGGGTTAAAAGGTTAAGCTATGAATATTAATATTGATTTAATAAAAATATTAGATGAAATCGAAAAGGAAAAAGGTATTTCAAAAGAAGTATTGATAGATACTATTGAGACATCTGTTGTTTCTGCATACAAAAAAAATTTTGCTCAAGGTAAAAACAATGTTGAAATAATGTTTAGTAAAGATACCGGTAAAGTACAAGTTTTTACAAGAAAGAAAGTTGTTGATATTGTAACAAACCCATCTTCAGAAATAAATAAAGAAGAAGCTGTTAAGTATAAAAAAGGAGAAATTGCAATAGGAGACGAGATTAACGTAGAGATAACACCAAAAGACTTTGGAAGAATCGCAACTCAAACTGCTAAACAGGTTATAGTTCAGAAAATTAGGGAAGCAGAAAGAAAAGCGATTTATGAGCGTTATATTGATAAAGTAAGAGATATAGTAACAGGTATTATTCAGAGGCAAGATAGTTACAATATTATTGTTGATCTAGGTAAAGCTGAAGCAGTTTTGCCAATAAATGAACAGGTTAAGAGGGAGAATTACAATAAAGGAAAAAGAATGAAGTTCTATGTTATTGAGGTTAAAAAAACCTCTAGAGGACCTAGAATAATATTATCGAGAACCCATCCTGATTTATTAAAACGACTTTTTGAATTAGAAGTTCCAGAAATTTATGAAGGATTAGTTGAAATAAAATGTATTGCAAGAGAAGCAGGTAAGCGCTCAAAAATTGCTGTTGATAGTAAAGATGATATGGTTGACTCTATTGGTTCCTGTATTGGAGACAGAGGTTCTCGAATAAAATCTATAATGACAGAATTACAAGATGAGAAAATCGATGTTATAAAATGGGATGAAGATGATAAAATATTCATTGCAAATTCCCTTAATCCCGCAAAAGTTTTATTTGTAAAGTTATATGAAAAAGAAAAAAGGGCCCTGGTTGTTGTAGAAGATGACCAATTGTCTCTATCAATAGGTAAGGAAGGCCAGAATGCAAGATTGGCAGCCAGGTTGACAGGTTGGAAAATTGACATAAAAAGTGATTCTCAATATAAAAAAGAAGAAGTAAAAGAATAAAAAATAAATAATTTGCATTGTCAATTATAATGAAATTAAAATAAAAGAGTTAACCATGAAACATTCTAAAAAAATACCTTATAGAACATGTATAGGTTGTCAGTCAAAAAGACCAAAAAAAGAATTGTTAAGGATTATAAAAACACCAGAAGGCAATATAGAAATTGATGTGACCGGAAAAAAATCAGGTAGAGGGGCCTATCTGTGTTATAATAAGGAATGTTTTGAAAAGGCAGCCAAAAAAGGAAAATTAAACAATGCATTGAAGGTGGAAATTTCACCGGAAACAATTAAATTATTAAAAGAAAAATTCAATGAACTTAAAAATACATCATTGTAGATAATATTTATTAACTAACCAGGGTGAAATGATTCCGGTATATATGGAGGTCATCAAGTATGAAGAAAAGAGTATACGAGGTAGCTGAAGATTTAAAAATGCCTACCAAAGAGCTTATCAAATTTCTTAAAAAAGAGGGAATCAATGTAAAGAACCATATGAGTACCCTTGATGAGGAAACAAGAGAAATTATTCAAGAAGCTATTTCGGAGGAGAAAATACAAGAGGCTAATCAAGAAAATGAGGAACGAGAAACTATTGTTTTGGAAAAAATACCAAACTTAAAAGATTTGTCAAAACAATTGAAAGTTCCCCTGTCAAAAACAATGCAACAAGTATCTAAATATGGGAATATTAGCTCAATAGAAAAAACGTTGCCTTGGCAAATTGCACAGAGAATATATGAAGATAATGATTTTAAAGTTGAAATTTCAAAAGAATTAAAAAAGAAAATTAAATCTAAAAAAACTAAACAAACCGTTCATCAAATGGAAACAAAGTCTCCAGCTATTACCATTGTAGGACATGTTGACCATGGGAAAACCACTCTTCTTGATATGATTAGAAAGAGTGATGTTATAAAAGGAGAAGCTGGTGGAATAACTCAACATATTGGAGCTTATGTTGTAGAAGTTAAAAACAATCGTTTTGTTTTTATTGATACACCTGGGCATGAAGCTTTTACTACTATGAGAGCACGTGGGGTAAAGGCTACAGATATTGTTGTACTGGTAGTAGCAGCAGATGATGGTGTTATGCCTCAAACTGTTGAAGCCATAAATCATGCAAGAGCAGCTAATGTTCCAATTATTGTGGCAATTAATAAGATAGACAAGCCTAATGCTAATGTTGACAAGGTTAAAAAAGACCTTGCAAAACATGAATTAGTTCCAGAAGAATGGGGTGGTGATACTCTTGTAGCAGAGATATCTGCCTTACAGGGGAAGGGAATTGACGACCTATTAGAATTAATCTCAATACAAGCTGAAATGTTAGAATTGCAAGTCACTCCAGAACTCCCTGCAAGTGGGATAGTAATAGAAACGAAATTAGATAAGAGAAGGGGAATTCTTGGCACCGTCTTAATACAGGATGGTCATTTAGATATAGGGGATTATTTTGTGGTAGGATCAGCTTTTGGTAAAGTAAAGAGTATGATGGATGACAAAGGGAAAAGATTAAAGCATGTTGGGCCTTCTACTCCTATAGAAATAACTGGTTTTAATAAAATGCCTTTGGCTGGAGATATTTTTCAGGTTGTTGCAGATGATCATTTTGCAAAAACAATTATTGAGGAAAGAGAATCAGAAAACAAAAGGAAACAAAAGCAAAATATTGACAAAGTTTCTCTAGAAAATTTATTTGATGAAATGACAAAAGGGAAACTAAAAGAATTGAATATGATATTAAAAGCTGATACCCAAGGTTCTCTAGATGCTATCCAGGGAACACTCTCTACTTTAAGTAACGAAGAAGTTGAAATAAAGATTATTCACGGTGGAATTGGAGCAATAACAGAAACAGATATAATGTTAGGTTCAGCTTCAAATGCGCTAATCGTAGGATTTAATGTCAAAGTTGATGTAAATGCTCAAAAATTAGCTAAGAAAGAGAAAGTTGATGTAAGAACTTACAATATAATATATGATTTGGTTGATGAAGTTAAAGCTGCCTTAAAGGGATATCTAAAACCAAAGCTCGAAGAGATTGTTAATGGGAAGGCAGAAGTTAGAGAGATATTCAAAATACCTAAAATTGGTGTGGTTGCAGGTTGTTATGTGACAGAAGGCAAAATATCTACCAAAGATTATATTCGAGTTTTTCATGAGGACAATAAAATATATGAAGGTAAAGATTTTTCCTTAAAGCGGTTCAAGGAAGATGTAAAAGAGGTAAATGCTGGTTATGAATGTGGCATAAACGTTGATAAAGTTGATGATCTCCAGGTAAAAGATATTATTGTTTTTTATAATTATCAAGAAGTAGAAAGATAAAAAGCAAAATGTTAATTGGGGTTTGTGAACTTTGCATATATTTGCCCGATTGTCGTTCTCTAAAAGACAAAAGGAGTATAATTAGCAATCTTAAGTCTCAACTAAGAAAAAAGTTTAATATATCTATTTCTGAAATTAATCATAAAAATTTATGGAAAAAATCTACCCTTGGTATTTGTTGTATCAGTGATAACCGGCAGATAATTGATAAGACAATGGATAGCTTAATTAAAAAAATTTCTAGTAATCCCAAAGTTGAATTGATTAATTTTAAAGTTTCAACTATTTAGATAAAATATTGAGAAATTTTATAGAAAAAAATTAAAAAGGAATGTTTTTAAATGGTTTCAGAACAAAAAAAGAAACATTTTGAAAAATTATTGAAAAGAAATATTAGCCATATTATCCATAAAAGAACAAAAGATCCTAGGATTGGCTTTGTGACGATAACCAGAATTGCTTTATCTGATGATTTGCACAATGCAAAAATTTATATTTCAGTTCTTGGTACTAAAGAAGAACAAGAAAAAAGTATGAAGGGTCTTTTTAGTGCTACAAAGTTTATCAGATCTGAATTGGCTCTCGGATTAAAAGATTACCGTTTTACACCTTATATATCTTTTCATTATGATAAGGAGTTGGAAAAAGTACATCAAATTATGTACCAGGTGTATAGACTGGAAAAAGGGGAAGACACTGACTAAAGCATGCAACAAAACAATCTTGAAGAAATTGCTGTAATTTTAAAAAAACATAACAATTTTATAATTAGTGCACATGCACATTTAGATGGTGACGCTCTCGGTTCCGAGATGGCTCTTTACTTGATGTTAAAGAATATGGGTAAAAATGCGATAGTTGTCAACCAGGATAAAACTCCAGATATTTATAAATATTTGCCAGGTGTAGAAGAAATTGTATCTACTGGTGAATATGATAAAGACTATTTTTTAGAAATAAAGCCTGAAACAGTATTGATTATTCTGGATTCAAGCAATTTAGAGAGGATAGGAGATAGTCATCTTAATCTAAAACAAATTGAATATATCATAAACATTGACCATCATCCCAGTAATACTATTTTTGGTAAATACAATTATATTGACCCTCATGCTTCTTCAATTGGTGAAATTTTATATAAATTAGGTAATAAATTAAATTGTAGCCTAAATAAAGAGATAGCAATATCTTTATATACCGCAATTGTTACAGATACTGGTTCTTTTAGATATGAAAATACCAATGCAGATACGTTTAAAATTGCTCTTGATTTAGTACAACAGGGTGTTAGCCCAAGCTGTATAGCTGATCATATATATAATGAAAATGAGCCTTCCAGTCTTAGATTAATGGGAGAGGCACTCCGACAACTAAAAACAGATTTTTCTTCAAAAATATCATGGACTGTTGTAACAAGGGATATGCTTAAAGAAACTAACTCTAAAGATGAAGAAACTGAAGGAATTGTAGATAAAATTCTTTCTATAAAAAATATCAACGTTTCTGCATTTTTTAGAGAAACAAAAGATGGATATATAAAGGTTAGTTTTCGTTCTAAAGGTGAATTTAATGTTGATAAGTTTGCAAGGCTATTCAGTGGAGGAGGCCATCCCAATGCTGCTGGATGTAATATTAGAGGAAAATTAAATAAAGTAACAAAATTAATAATATCAAAATTACAAACTGAAATTAGAAAAAAATAATTTTTTTAGCCCCAGTAAATAAAAACAATGATAAATGGTGTTTTAAACATTAATAAGCCTGAAGGTATTACTTCAGCAAAAGTCGTTCAAATAATTAAAAAAAAACTAAAATGTAACAAGGCAGGACACACTGGAACACTGGATCCTTTTGCAACTGGAGTATTGCTTGTTTGCATTAACAAGGCCACTAAAATTGCCCAATACCTTTCAATATTAGACAAAGAATACATCGGTACCATGATCTTGGGCATTGCAACTGATACTCAAGATTTAAAGGGCAAAATAATTAATATAAAATCTATTGAACAAAGTATGCTCAATTATAAAAGGATTAATGACGTATTTAAAAGTTTCCTTGGAAATATATGGCAAAAACCCCCTGTTTTTTCAGCAAAAAAACACAAAGGTGTTAGACTATATACCTTTGCGAGAAAAGGTATTAAAGTAGATTTATCTCCACATAGGGTAACAATACATAATATAAGCATTCTAAAAATAGTTTATGATAGTTTCCCAAGTATTGTTTTCAAAATAAAATGTTCAAAAGGAACTTATATTAGGGCACTATGCAATGATATTGGAGAAAAATTGGGTTGTGGTGCTTATTTGTCTCAACTTAAGAGAACTGAAGTAGGCAATTATAATATAGGTCATTCTATTAATTTAGATAGTTTTTTAGAAAAGCAATATAAGGAGCAAAATAAGTACATAGTAACAATGGACCAATCTCTAAGCCAATACAAAAAACTAATATTGAGAAAAGACGAGAATCTAACAGCAAGAATCAGAAATGGAAATCAGTTTTCAGACAACGAGATAGATTTTATAGACAATGGAAAGGCAAATACTCCCGGGGGTATATTTAGAGTTTGCTCAAATGATGGCGATTTGATTGCGATAGCAAAAGTAATTGAGGAATCTGGTTATCCAAAAAAATATAAGGTTACAAAGGTATTCGTATGAAAAGTAGAGAAATAAATTATACTTACAAAGAAATTAAATATAGTAATACAGATGATAAAAGTTTGCTGAAATACATAGCACTGGGATTCTTTGATGGAATACATCGTGGGCACCAGGCTTTGTTAAAATGGTGTGTAGAAGAGTCAAAAATTGCTGGTGCTATAAGTACTGCTGTTCTTTTTGACGAACATCCGGGAAAAGTCATTAACAAAATAAATAATTATTCGCTTTTGAGTACACTAACAGAAAAAATTGATAAAATTAGAGAAATTGGAATTCAACAAATAATAGTTTTTAACTTCGATGAGTATTTTTCTAAAATAATAGCAGAAGATTTTTTAATAGAAATATTGTTAAAGAAATTTAATATGGGGGCTGTGTTTGCTGGTTATGATTATCGCTTTGGTTTTCAGAAAAAAGGCGATATTGCATTGATAAAGCAGTTAGGAGAATTTTATAATTTTAAGTCATTTGTCATGAATCCAAAAACAATAAAAAATGGCCAAAAAATTAGCACTACTGCTATTAAAGAATATTTAAAAAAAGGTGATATCATAAAAGCCAATAAATTTTTAGGCTATCCTTATCAAATTGTTGGAAATGTTCTTCATGGCGATAAGAGGGGGAATTCTGTCCTGTCATTTCCAACAGCAAATTTAGAAATAGAAGCAGGGAAACTATTGCCAAAAAATGGTGTATACCTTGGGTTTACTTATTATAAAGGGCAAAAATATAATAGTTTGATAAATATAGGCTTCAAGCCTACTTTTAACAATGAGAATGACAAAATATCTGTAGAAGTCTATATATTTGATTTTGCAGAAAATATTTACAATAAACGAATCAATATTTCATTTATTAGGAGAATAAGAGATGAAAAAAGATTCACTGACCATAGAGATTTAGTTTTGCAGATAAAAAATGATAAAATTGTAGCTGATAAATATTTTAAAGAACATAAAATCAGCACAGAATAATGTTTGTTAATATGCTAACAGATAAGTATTGTAGAACTCAAATAAGTTTGAATGAAGAAATCAATTATGTTATAATATATATTTGAATACTCATAATATTGTATCTTCTTGTATAGGATTTACATTATTAACACATAAAAAGATTAAGATAAACTA
>DMCY01000028.1 GCA_003451675.1 Candidatus Atribacteria bacterium | reverse complement strand
CTTTTATTTTTATTTGATTACATTAGGGTAGAAATTTTCTTGCCTACATAAGGAGCAAGAGTAATTCCCGTTCCACTATGACCAAAAGCTGCAAAAAGGCCTTCGATTTTAGGAATTTTGCCTATAAAAGGACCTTTTTGTCTAAAAGGGCGAACGCCCGTAAAAATACGAATTATCTTTTCTTTTCTTAAAATTGGTAATAATTTAATTGCCTTTTGAGCAATCTCCATAACAATATCATTATTAACTAACTTATCATCTTTATAAAATTCACTTGAACTGCCTATCAAAATATTTCCAGAGAAGGTTTGTTCTATGGTTAAATTTACTTTATTTTTTCTATTAGATTCCTTTAAAAAATCAGCCGAAAGTAAATTTATTTTTAACCAATTGGGGTTTTTTTCAGTAATCAGGACAGTTCCTTTACAAGGAATTAAGTGAGTATTAAAACTAAAAGGATTTAAAAGTTCAATACTATCATAACCAGCTGTTATTAATACCGCAAAAGACTTTATTTTAAAAGATGTCGTTCTTACTCCTTCTATTTTTTTATTTTTAACTAATAATTCTTCTACTTTTTGTTTTTTTAAAATTATCCCTTTATTGTCTCTAAATTTCTGTAAAAATCCTAGAATTAAATTAAAAGGATTTACTACTCCTTGCAAGCCACCGCCAGCAATAGCGCCTCCCACTAAATTTCCGGGAATAACAGGTAACATTTTTTTTATAGTCCTACAATTTATAAATTTAGCATCTAAACCTTTAATAACACATTCCTCAACTAATTTATTTATTAATTCTAATTGATTTTCTTCATTTGCTATTAATAATATTTTTCTATTTTGATCTTTTTCTAAATCTATTTGTAATTTCTTTTCCAAATCTTTGTAAATGTATAAACTTTCTACTGCTTGCTCGAGTATTTTTCCTTTTTTCCCAAAATAATTTAATCCTCCACTGCAAGCCCCAGAAGCTCCTGCTCCAGGATATTCTTTTTCCACTAAAATTACTCTATATTTTTTACTTAAATAATAGGCTGCTGAACACCCTATTACTCCCCCGCCAACGACAACAATATCACAACTATATTTATCCATTAATATGCTTTATTGCACCCACTCAAATATTTTTAATTGTCTAAATCTTAAAAACTTCAATTTCTTAATAATTTAGATAACCATTTAAAAAAATTTATTATTCCTAACTTTAATAATCTGTAAATATCTTAATCTGATTTTTCGTAGAATCATAATTAGTAAAAAGAATAGATTTTATGCCAATCTTTTGAGCAGAAAGAATATTCTCTTCGGTATCATCCACAAAGATTGTATTTTCGGGTTTAATCCCTTCCTTCTTTAAAATATATCGGTAAAAATTCGGGTCAGGTTTGGATATACCCATTAAGTTAGAAGCATAAACCTCATCAAAGATATCGTAAGCGCCTTGATTTAAAAGATAGTAATAATGCGAATCAATAGTATTAGTGCCACAAACAACTCTTGAATTGCTTTTAAGCTGTTTTATTATATCCTTTGTTCCCTGGATTATTCCCGGGTTAAAAAATTTACCAAATAATTCTTCTTTCACTTTCTTACCATATCTTAAAGAAAATCTTACCCAAAATTCATTACTATTAATTTTTCCATCAAGAAGTTTTCTAAAATTTTCACCAGCATAAATGAAAAAATTTTCTTCAGTAATTTCAAGATAATCGCTTATAATGGGAATGTCATTAAAGTCACAACACAAGACGCCCCCCATATCAAAAATATAAAGTGTCTTCATAATTATTTTTATTATCCTTTCCTTGATTAATACAGGGCTGCACCGCCCAGGAAATACTTGAGATTTTGGAGAATACGCAGACGGTTGTTTCTGCTTAAATATCATAATTTTTTTAATTTTTTACAATCTTGAATAGGGAACCAATTTCGGGAAGCTTGGTTACCTCGATTCTTACCGGAAAGGCATCTTTTAGAGATTCCAGGTGAGTGATGACTAATATTTTATCAAAATCATCACTTATAGATTGGATGGCCTGTACCAGGTTATCTATACCTTCTTCATCCTGAGTACCAAATCCCTCATCCATAACCAGAGTCCGTAATTTAGTCCCTGCCCTTCTGGTCAGTAACTTAGATAGGGCAATCCTTAAAGAAAAATCAATTCTAAAGGCTTCTCCCCCGCTATACAGCTCATAGTCCCGGATTCCCAATTCATCACTTATCTTGATATCCAGAGTCTCTTTCATTCTTCCGCTCTTTAAATCACGGAGAGACTCGATAGAAATCTGGGTGCTATTATTAGTCAACTTAGCTAAAAGGTCATTAGCTTCTTCCTCTATTTCCGGTAAGACATTTTCGATAATCAATGCCTGAATTCCGTTTTTCCCGAAAGCCACAATCAGCTTCTCATAGATATTCTGCTCTTTCTTGCTTTTTTCTAATTCTTTACCTATCTCTTTCTTCTCTTTTTCCAATTTAAGGCACTGGTCGAATTTGCTCTGATACCCTCCCCTTTCCTCTAAAATATTATCTTTAAGGGTCTGCTCGGAATTTAATACCTGTTCCTCTTGAACTAATTTTTCTTTCAGGAAAGGAAGTTCTTTTAATTCTCCTTTTATTTTCTCTTTCTTCTTCTCCAAATCTTTTAAATTTAATTCTTTCTGTTGATAATTTTCTTTTAATTCGGATAATCCGTCCCTTAAAGAATCAACCTTCTTCTCTGCCTCTTCCAATTTTGCTTTTTCCAGAGGGGCATCACTTAACTCTTCAATTTTACGGTTAAGCTTGCGGTGCCTTTCTCCATCGTAACCGATATTTTTTATCTGCGCTTCAAATTCTTTTAATCTTTTCTGTTCCGCTAAAGCGTATCTCTTCTCCTGAATAGTTTTTTCTAATTTTTTAATCTCCTCCTGCAAGTCAACCATCAGCTTTACGGCTTGTTTAGACTCCTCACACTCAAGATGTGCTTTGCTTAACTTCTGTTGCCAGACATCTTTATCTTTCAATTTTTGATTAACATCTTTCCATTTTTCCGCCAATCTATCTTTCTGTTTACTCGATTCCTCCGACTCTTTTCTTAATTTCTCTATCTGCTTAATATTTAAACCAATTTCTTTATTTATGTTGTCTTCAATCTTCCGCTTTCTCTCCGCATTTAATTTTGCCTCACACAAAGGGCACTCTCCCTCCGGATTCTCTCTTAACAGACGCAGTTTTTCTTCATTATCTTTGTTGTCTTTTTCTAATCTTTCTATCTGACTTTTAATGCTGTTTATTTCTACATTAAGCTCGCTGCCTTCTTTACGAATTTCTTCACTCTGTTCTTCGAGTAACTTTATCTCTTTCATCTTTTTTTCTAATTCTAAAAGCCTAACCCTATTCTTTGCCCCCTGCTCAGCTCTAATCTTTAAATCTTTGTATCTGTCCTTTTTATTCCTAACTTCTACTTCTAAATCTGCTCGCTCATTTTCTATTCTCCTCTCGGCAAGAACTTTATCTTCTTCTATTTTCCTGATTCTTTGGAGCTTTCGGCTAAATTCATTATTTTCGGTATTAAATTTCTGATATTTTTTAAAATCATTTAAAACTTTTTCTTTTTGGAAAATTATCTTCTCGCAATCAACAATTTCTTTCTTTCTTAATTCAATCTGTTTTTGCCCTCGCGCAATCTCTTGCCTATACTGCTCTATTCGGCCTTCCAATTCTGTGCATTGTTCGCTTTTATGTTTTAAGAAATTTATTTCCTCTTTTAATTTTCCCACTTTTACTTCTTCTGTCTTTATCTTCCGGGAAATTTCTTTATAACTTTCTGACAATTTCTTTATTTTCTCTTTATAAAAATCAAGGTTAGCCGTTTCCTGATAGATATATTCCAACCTGCTTTCTTTGGTCATAATAATATTATTAATTTTTCTAAGATGAGACTTGGCCAGATTAGCCAGTTCATCATAACGGGAAAGACCTAAAATCTCGGATAAAATTTCCTTTCTTTCCCGGGCGCTCTTTCGGCTAAATTCATCTATCCGTCCCTGAAGGATGAAAGCGGAATTAATGAAGGTCTGATAATCTATCCTTAAAGTTTTGGTAATTTTTTCCTGAGTTTTTCGAATAGAAGGAGAGGTGAGAGAAATATACTCATTATTTTCTTGATTAAAAACCTGAAATTCTAAACTTGGGCGGGAACTCTTTTTAACCAGAGAAAAAGTTCTAATAATGCGGTATCTGTCCCCTTCCAGGTCAAACACAAATTCCACCTGCATATCTTTCTGGCCTATCCGCAGAAGACTGTTATCAGCCTTTTTCTCCTGGCTGGCTTTTCTTCCTTCTCCCCACACCGCCCAGGTTAAAGCATCCAGAAGAGCAGATTTACCCTGACCATTATTACCCGAAAGACAGGCTATATGAAACTGGGTAAAATCGAGAGGGGGGACATCTTCACCATAACTTAAAAAATTTTTCAGGGTTAATTTTACCGGTATCAATTTTTAATCCTTTCTCTTTTATACATTTTCTTCTAATTCTTTTTCTAACTCCTGGGCATAAGTTTTCAATTCTTTTGATAAAGGAATTAAATCAGGACTATTTTGAATATATTTATCCATAGCTTCCAACATCCCTAAATCTTCTGAAATTTCTGCCCTCTTAGCCCGCTCCACTGGTTTAGATTTTTTGGCGATAGCGGTTACCAAAAAGGCTTCTTCCAAGGCAGAGTGTATCCTTTTAAAATCCAGTAAATCTTCCCTCTCTGCAGGCATAGTATAAAATACCCTCACCACTGCCTCAGATAGATCATACTTTTCAATTTCTCCTAACAAAGCATTAGTGGGATCTTGTTCTTGGCTAATTACCACATCAATAGTAACAAACTTTCGGGCAGGGAGAGGGATAAACTCATAAGAAGTTTTGCCTTTTTCTATGTTCACCAAACAAACTCCTTTATCATCCTTCTCCTCACCAAAATTTATTCTTTCGATACTTCCCGGATAGACTACCGGAGGATGATTATCGGGATTTAAATCTTGAAATTTATGGATATGGCCCAAAGCTACATAATCAAATTCTTTTTGAGCCAATGCTTGAGTGGAAAATATCGGGTCTCTTCCGATTATTGCCGACCTCTCTGAACCGGAATAAGTTGCTTCTGCAGCAGCCAGGTGAGCAGTAAAAATGGCGGGGATACCCGGTTTCATCATCCGGGCATATTCCTTAATCTTTTTACCCGCTCTTTTCTGAATCTCTTTAGTAATTTCCTCATCAGTAAAATCCTTATACTCTTCTTTGTTAAGAAAGAGGTTCTTGGCGGGCCAGGGCAGACCGAAGACCTGGACCGGCCCTGCCTTGGTCTCAATGTTAAACAGCTCGGGCTCGGTTACCACTTTTATCCCAGAGACATTTAAAGTATCGAAGATATCTAAAGAAGTGGCCTTGCCGAAAGATACTGGGTTATCGTGATTCCCATTTATCATAACTAGCGGGATTTCTGCTTCGCTTAATCTGTAGATTTGCCGGGCGAATTCACGCTGGTGGGTAGGATTTGGATTAGTGTTTTTATAAGCATCGCCGGTGAATATTACTAAATCCACCTTTTCTTCAAGGGCAACATCGATAGCAAAACTAAAACATTTTATAAAATCTTTTAATCGGGTATGCAGGCCGGTGGAAGGGTCTATACGTCCATAATTTTCCATTCCTAAATGAATATCGGCTATGTGAAGAAATTTCATTTAGCTTTTTCCTCTAGTTAAGATAATAATTTTAGAAAATAATAATCCTTATTCTAATTTTTTACATTTTAGATAATAATTAATTATAGCATAAATTGAATTAGACTTAAGAATAGTTAAAGAAACTTACAAAGATTTTTTTAGTACCTTTGCAGCACTTTGGCTAGCCAGATATCCGGTACTCCAACATTCCTGCAGATTATATCCTCCGGAAGGGCCGTCAAGATCCAATATTTCCCCGGCAAAATAAAGGTTTTTGATCTTCTTAGAACCCATGGTATTAGGATTCACTTCTTTAAGGGCAACTCCTCCGCTGGTTACCACCGACCACTTAAATCCTAATAGTCCTGTGGGAGTTAATTCTAATTCTTTTAACAGGTGAACCAATTTATTTCTTTCCTCCCGAGTCAGGTGATCCACTTGCTTATTCGGCTCTATACCAGAAAGTTTAATAATTAACGGTATCATTGATAAAGGCAATAATCCTTTCAGTGAATTCTTAAACATTCTCCCCTTAAACTCCCGAAAATCTCGCTGGATACGTTTATCCAATTTTTTAAAATCCAGAGCCGGTTTTAAATCTAAGATCAATTTTACCGGACCATTCTTCAACAGTGCTCCGATATTTTTACTCATATCCATAACGATAGGACCGCTTACTCCAAAGTGGGTAAAAAGCATTTCACCAAAACGTTCATCTTTCTTCTTATTATTTTGGAATAATTGGAGAAAAACATTTTTTAAAGATAAACCCTGTAGTTCTTTCACCCAATCTTCAGAAGTCTTTACCGGATTAAGGGCGGGGACAGGCACAATTACAGTGTGTCCCAATTGTTCAGCCCAACGATAGCCGTCACCAGTAGAACCGGTCTGGGGATATGCCTTTCCTCCTGCACAGATAATAAATTTATCAGCACTTATCTTACGGTCTCGAAGTAGAACCTGAGATATTTTTCCCTTCTCCTGCTTAAAGCCGACCACTTCAGTATTTAGCAAAATATGAACTTTTCCCTCAGCCAAATATTTTATAAACACATTCAATATATCTTGGGCGTTAGCCTTCTCCGGAAAAATTCTATCCCCTTGTTCTACCTTACCTTTTACTCCTCGGGATTCAAAAAAATCAATCACCTCACGCACCCCAAATACCGACAAAGCCCCATAAAGAAAACGTCCATTTCTACCGAACTTTTCGGCGAATTTTCTTATATCAAATTCATTATGGGTAAAATTACAGCGTCCCTTGCCGGTAATCAGCAATTTTTTACCCAGAATCTCGTTCTTTTCGATTAAAATGACCTTTGCTCCTAATTCTGCTGCCCGGCCGGCTGCCATCATCCCAGCTGGTCCCCCGCCTATTACCACAACGTCGAATGAATTATTATCTTTCATAGCAAGTACATCCTTCTTTTCCCTTCGTGTCAGTGTCAAGGGGTAAGGGGCACGATTCATTGTGCCCCTTACTATTTTGTCATTCCCACACTCTCTGTCATTCCCGCGAAAGCGGGAATCCAGATTAACAAATTTATTTATTTTTTGGGTTGTAATCACATTATATAATTTTAAAACAATTAACTTAATTCACGGTAAATATCTAAAATTTCGTGTATAATAGATTTATTAATTTACCAATTGACCGATTTACCAATTTGCCAATTAAAAGTACAGGATACAAAATTTACTGATCTACCAATTAGATTAGTCGTTAGTTTCAAATACAAAATTCAAGATAAATTAGTTAGCTAACTTGATATCAATTTTTTAAACTAGCTAACCAGGTAACCAACTAACTAATTAACAAATCAAGATAAGTAGGAGATAATATTTATGATTTCCCTTGAAAATATCAGCATCGGCTTCCAGGAGAAAGTTCTCTTTGATAATTTAAACTGGAGAATCCCCAGGGGCAACCGCATCGGTCTGGTGGGTAATAACGGTACCGGAAAGACCACCCTATTTCGCGCTATCGTAGGACTTGTTCAACCCGATAAAGGTAATATTACTTTACCACGAAATCGGCGGATTGGCTACCTTCCCCAGGATTTAATCGAACTTAAAAGTAGTAACATCGACCTCATCTCCTATTTAAAGGAGAAATCAGGTATTGCTAAATTAGAATATTCCCTGAAAGTTTGTGAAGAACATCTGACCTCGCTTTCTACTGAATCGGGCAAATATCAGGCAGCTCTTAAAAAATATGAAAGTATCACCAACCTCTTTGAGCACCGGGGTGGTTATACTTTCTCTACCCAGGCTCATAAAGTTCTCAAAGGTTTAGGCTTCCGGGAAAAAGATTTCACCCGGCAATGTACCGAATTCTCCGGCGGATGGAAGATGCGCATAATACTGGCTTCCATACTGCTTTCTTCACCGGATATAATTTTGCTTGATGAACCCACCAACCATCTGGATACAGAAAGTTTGGAGTGGTTGGAAAGTTGGCTCCTAAATTTTTCCGGAACTATAATGGTTATTTCTCATGACCGGTACTTTATGGATAAACTTATGACCCAGATTGCAGAATTGGCCCATCAGAAATTAACCATCTATGAGGGTAATTTTTCCTACTATCTAAAGGAAAAAGAAAAACGACATGAACTATTACAAAAAGAAGCCAAAAACCAACAGGAAAAGATAGCTAAGACTGAAGCCTTCATCGAAAGATTTCGTTACAAAAACACTAAGGCAGCCCAGGTGCAAAGCAGAATAAAGATGCTGGAAAAAATTCAAATAGTAAAAATTGATAAAGCGCCGAAAAAAGCAGCCATCTATTTTCCCAAATGTCCCCGAAGCGGGGATAAAGTGGTAAGTGTAGAGAACCTTGCCAAAAAATATGAAGAAATTGCCGTATTCAACGGACTAAATTTTACCTTACACCGGGGCGAAAGAGTAGCTCTGGTGGGGGTAAACGGGGCAGGCAAATCTACCCTTTCCCGATTAATCAGCAAAAGAGAAAGACCGACTGCCGGCACAGTAGATTTAGGGCATAAAGTAAATCTGGCTTTCTTCTCTCAGGAAAGCTCTGAAAATCTCAACTATAATAATTCTATCTGGGAGGAAATATCTGCTGAACCAAGTTCTATGACTACCGGAGAAAGGAGAAATTTGTTGGGAGCTTTCCTCTTCTCCGGTGATGCTGTTTATAAACCGATTAGTGTTCTCTCCGGAGGAGAAAAATCCCGCCTGGCTTTGGCAAAGATTCTGATGCAGGAATCTAATTTTTTAATACTCGATGAACCAACCAATCACCTAGACATTACAACTAAAGAATTGTTTCAGCAAGCTTTATTAAAATACAGCGGGACTATCTTGATTGTATCTCATGACCGTTTCTTTTTAGACAGTCTGATAACCCGGGTAATTGAAATTCGCGATGGGCGGATTTATGATTATCCCGGGAACTATTCCTATTTTATAGAAAAGCGAACTCAATTGCTGGCAGAAACTAATGATGGTGAGTTAGCTGCTAAAACTAAAAGAGTGGAACAATCGAAGTTAAAAATAAAAACCTTGGATAAGCTGAGAAAACAGAAAGAAGCAGAAGAACGAAATCGTCTCTACCGACGGAATAAAGATATTCTGGATACACTAAAATCAGCCGAAGAAAGAATAAAGGTTTTAGAAAAAAATAAAGCCGCAATAGAGAAACAACTATGCGACCCTGTAATACTAAAGGATTCGAAAAAAGTCCAAAACCTGATGATTGATTTAAAGAAATCTAACCAGGAACTTAAAACCCTAACTAAAACCCAAAAAGAATTAACCTTAAAAATTAAAAAAGTCTTTTAGGTATAGGTATTTAATGAATTCCCTGTAGGGGTTTGATTCATCAAACTCGCCAACATGGGTTATCTCGCCTGTCTATAAAATCCTCACGAGTGACGGCAGGAATCGAGGCAATCACCCTAACCCTCTCCCCTCGGTGGGAGAGGGTTAGGGTGAGGGGGAGTAGGACAGGCATCTTGCCTGTCCTACTTGCTACTAAAAAGTTTGTTAAAGGGCCTCCCCTCATAGATTTTGATAGTCTCTGATTACTAAATTACTTAGCTACATCTACTATTCTATCTTCTAATTCTTTGACAATTACTTTAAGTTCTTTGGCATATTCAATCATAGTGTCATAATCAATATAGCCGGTATCGTTCCATTTGAGGGTCCCTGGTTCGAGATTTAGATATTTTTTGATTTTACTATCTGCTGCACAGTACGAATTATAGGTAAATGTATAAATTTTATCTGGTTCAAGTGGTTTTCCATTGATTAATACTTCAATCACTCTCTTTCCTTCAGGTTTAGAACTATCAAATTTATAACTCAATCCTGAAACTTGATTTCTATGAATTACTGCTTCTCCCTCTAAAATTTGAAGTATTAATTTGCCGGTCAATTCAGTAGTCAAAAGATGATTGCCCCAGGGGACTAAAATCTTTAATTGCCCTTCTTTAAGTTCTCCGGCAGGAATATCGATTCTCAGGGAACTGGAGTTAGTCATAGCAATATCAGTTCCATTTTTCCACTTGAATGAATCTGCAACAAAATCACCAGAGGTACACTCTCCTTCTCTTGTGGTAGTTAGAGACTTCTCTAATACTGCAATCGTCGGCCCCATTACTTCATCAACTTTAGTTTTAAGATATGCTAAATATTTTTCTAAGGGAGTAGGTTCAAGGGGAATAAGCTCTTCATCTATGCTAACAATTTTACCACCATCAACTACCATTTTTGCACATCCCAAAAACTTATTATATGACCCTGCTTGCAAGATATAAATGTCATTTATCTTTCTTGGTTCATGAAACTCTAAATGGGAATGCCCGGATACAATTAAATCTACACCTAATTCTTTGGGAATTGAGGCCGCTAATTCTTCGATATCCTCTATATCATCATGGATAGAAATTATGGTTAAATCCAGTTTACCCGTTTCAGCTACAAATTTTTTTACCTCTTCTAATTTTGAAGTCTGACTCAACCCTTCAGTATATCCTCTTCCCGCAACTTTATCTAAATCCTCCATGATGAGCCCGATAATACCAATCCGTAAACCTTCAGCGGTTTTGACTATCGTATAGGGCGTGCAAACCGGTTTTCCTACTTTTACAAGATTGGCACAGAGAATTGTTGATTCAAATACAGAAGGATCAAATGGTTTATCATCAAACTCATGATTTCCTGCAGAAATCCAGACTCGGTCTTTCATTTCCCCAAAACCTTCCCAGAAAAGATTCCACACTTTATATTCACAAACACTTTTTAGTTCTTCTGGGAATGGTGGTCCAGTGAATAGATCGCCAGCTAAAATATAAAGTGAACTTGACTCCTGCATAAACTCATCTTTAATCATTTCCTGCACCCTGGCCCAACTTACTTTAGTCTCTTCAGGGAAGAACCAGCCATGTACATCATTCTGGTGAAGTATGGTAACTGTCTCACTTGCTAATACTGTACCAATACACAAAAATGTCACAAACAGCGCAATGGCAAAAATTCTTAATGCTTTCTTTCTCATTTTTAATTAACCTCCTTTTTTTCGACCACTTTGGATTAATTTTTTCAAATCATAATCCTCTTATCTTCTTTTATTTTCTTCTCACCTCCTTTGTAATAAAATGAAGTTAAAAAGTTTTGTATAATTATATATTCAACAAATTTTTCAAAAATCCTCTTTTTGTCGAAACAAAAATGAAAAATATTTTTAAATAGAGAAAAGATAAAATAATAGGATAGATTCTTGCTCTTACTTCTGGAGGGAGAGCTTTGCTTATTTTACTTTGATGATAATATTACTACTCTCATGGCTAATTACCTCCTTCTCTTTAAAAAGTGGAATTAAAAAGGCAGAGGTTGGGGCTTCTTTTAATCTTCCCAGCCTCTGTCTATAATTTAATCGATTACAACCTCTTTAATAAATCGTTTCACTTTAATACTTCATTCTTGTGGAACTGTTATACTTCCAGATGTTACACTATTTCCCGAGTCATATGTCCATCCTTCTTTTGTAACATCATTTACTGTAAAGGTGAAGGTTGTTCCGCTTGGAGGATTTTTTACCTTATCTGATTCCAAACTTACTTGCCCACTGGCGTCAGTTACCCCAGAATCAGTATCAGTAGTCGCTCCACTCCAAGTGCCAGATACAGTTGCTCCATCAACAGGATTGTCACTCGCATCAAAAATGGTTACAGTTACTTTAGCGTTAGTAAAATCATTTGGACCATGAGACACAGTCTCAAGCTCCATTGTAATATTATGGATATGCATAGTATAAGAGGTAGCCGATGAAATTACTAACATGAGATCTCCTGCATAATCATCCCATATTTGTGGATCTTGATTCGTGGGCTTATACTCGAGAACTAATGGATCTGCATAATAGAAATCCTCTTCGGCTGATATATTGTTATCACTATTTGCATCAGCTGGCCCCCGAGCCCTTCTACAATGTAATATGTAAATACCCCATTTTTAAGTCTGCGAGATTCATAAGCAGATTTATCCTCCTCGCAAGCCATTAAAACTACATATTCTTCCTGGTTAAGATCTCGTGAAATGGGTTGTTGTTTAAAGTGTTCTACCAGACCTTCGGCAAAATGTCGTCTTGCAACAGCATCTTTAGCAACATGGGGATTGGGGAAAGTTTTCACCTTTTCTTCCATGCCCTTTGTAAAACCTCCGCTCATACAGGTATCCAAGATTACAACGACATTTCCTTTACACTCTGTTAGCCATCCACCTAACTCATCATCAGATATGATATTTTCTAGATCCCCCGTTGTATCATACGGGCAAATTACCTCATCATAGCCATCGCTCTCTTCTGCAGGACTGTCTTCATCTGGAATACGAGAGCCATGTCCTGAGAAGAAAAATAAGTACACATCATCTGCATCTGCATTTTCATTTTTGGCCATGTTTTTTATAGCTACATATACACCAGTTTTACTTGCCATTTCATCAGTTAATAGCTCTATATTGTTGCTATCCCAGTTACTATAAGACACTAACACATCTTCCATATCAACAGCATCATCAATAGTATATGAAAGATCTGTTATAAATTGGTAGTCTTCTATCCCTACTATAACCGCCCAATAATCCACCACACCATCACCACCTCTGTCCACTTCTAGAGAAGGACTTGTTATGCTACCCAACTCTTCCATAATTTGTAAGCAGCCACCTGTAAATACTACAAATAAAAGCAAAAGTATTGAAACTATAATTATTTTGGTTTTCACTTAATCTTACCTCCTTATCTCTTCAAATTTTACACCCTTTCTGCATTTTTTCTTTAAGCCATACTAATCCATACTCCCCTTTTTAATTTCCTATAATTATAATTATCTGAAATTCAAAACAACCTGCTTATCTGCCTGACGAGCAAGATCCTCGCAAATTTTCTTATATTCTTCATATTCATCCGGAAATACTAAAGTCCTTTTATGAATCAAACTTTCTTCAAAAGAGATAATCCCTTGAGAAAAACTGTATTCGTTAAGATAGGTAAACCACGGAGTGTCCTTAATAATCGGAGGAGGGAGATATTTTACCATAAGATTTTCCGCAAGTTTAATTTTAACTATTACATCGAACTCATCAAGAGTGCGAAAATCAATGGGATAGCTTCTTTCATCCCGAGAAACTAAACTAGTAGAGAATCCCCCTAATTGTGGAACAAGTCTATCTTCCCCAGCCTTGGTTAAGAACTTTGGCCCCTCAAATTCCATTTTAATCTCTATAGGCTGGTTCAGGTCTTCGATGTCGCTTATCTCGTAACTTAAAAGCTTTCCTCCTGGAGAAAGCCTATTTACTGTCGACTTAAGAGCTTCTTCAATGAGAACAGGCTTAGTATACTTTAGCCAATATCTTTGCCCCTGATCGTATTCTCCGAAAGTATTGATCTCTCTTATCCCTGAAATTGTCTCATCCTCACGAATATCAATACTTAGACCTATATATGCTTTATTATGTGCTGGTTCAAATAAAGGAGTTTTTTGAATCTTTCCCTCTTTTTCATAAAAAACAAATACTTTTCTGTCTTGATCCCCTCCTGGAAGATCACCAAAAGAAGTGGTTTCAGCAGTAGGGTCAAGAAAAACTAATTTTTCTCCTACTTTAGCCAGACAGATGGCGTGATTAAAGATGAGAGTAGGAAATTCCTCATCTAAAAGGTAAGAGCCTTTTGTTCCAATAAGAACTGGATAAGCAGAAATTCCAGCATATCTAAGCATCGAAATTAAGAGCATTGACTGATCTTTACAGTCTCCATATTTATTTTTAAATATCTCTGTGGCATAGTGTGGTTCAAATCCGGCTTCTCCATATTCTACGCCTACATATCTAATCTTTGAAGCAACCCAATGATAGATTGCCTTAGCTTTCTCCTCCTGTGTATTCTTATCTTTGATCAACTCTTGGGTCTTTTCTTCAATCGCCTTATCTATATTCACCTTATCTACAACAAGACTCCCCCACCAATTATAAACCTCTTGCCAGTCATCGATAGAGGAAATACAAAGATAAGGAGTAATCTCTATATAAGGAGACATAGATGGTTCAGCGATAATCTCCGGAACATTGTTAAATTCCCACGTATATTTAGTTCCATCTTCTACTCTTTCTATCTGGGGAGAGAAACTCAGCGCATACTCAACATATCCTGGATTATACGATTCTATATTAACATTATATCCATCAGGGATGATTAGATTAACCTTTTGGTTAAGATAAGGCTCGAAGCCCTGAATTGGGTAATTTTCACAAAACTCTTTTCCATTGATTAATTTATTGATGTATTTTATTGCCTTATATTCGATCACCGCCCCTTCAGTTAACTCAGGCATTGAGATAATCCTCAAACGCGCATTGCTGTACAAGGGATATTCTGGATATTCGGAGATATCTCTAATATGTTTTGCCCCCACGGAAATGATCTTGCCATCTGGTTTGATGGTCCGGGCATACTCTACCTCGATCTTCTCATAAGTGGAATCATAGCCCAATTTTACCTCGCCATATTTTGCTTTCCCTCGATCATTTAATATCTTTATCAAGATGTGAAGTTCCTCTATCGCTGTATAATCACTTAAAATTCTGAACGTCTCCTCATTAAAGAGTACAATTGCCCCTGCATCGGGATATTCAGCCTGTCCAGGAGAAGTCTTTATCAAATCCCTAATATAAGGATCGGTGATATCTTCAACCGTTAACACTTTGGTTTTAGCATTGATATAAGAAATTCTCTCTTCAGCGAGCTTCCTGTATTCTACTCCTTTGATTCTCTGATAAACCTCAATTGCTTGATAAAAGAGATTTTGTTTTTCACACGTCCTCCCATAAAGATACAAAAATTCCTCATCTTCTGAATCCTTATTTTTTTCAAAGATAGCCAGGGCATCTGTGTAATCCCCATTTTTAAAGTAAGAGAAAACTAAAAGTTTAGTCAGGGCAAAATTTTCTCTTTCTTTCTCATAGAGAGGTAATAATGTTTGAATGGCCTCTTTGAACCTACCGTGTCCATAATAAAGCTTGCCCAGAAGAAAGTTAATCTCAAATATGTCAGCTTCGGGTTCTTCCAGGGCTAAATTATATTCAGAGACGGCTTTTTCAAAAAATTTCTCACTTTGAGCCGCATACTCATTGGCTAACTCAAGATGGGTCTTTGCGGTAACCAGGAAGTTAGATACCAAGAAAAACGTTATAATTAGAAAAAACATCACTAAAACCGACGTTATTAATTTATGTTTGTTTGTCATTTTTCATCATCCTCACAATTATTCTTTGCCATAATATAACAAAATAAAAAAAGTCTATTAATGGGCATAATGACTCCAAAAGAAACGAAAAATAACTTATCCTATTTCACTATGATGATGATATTAGCTGACATTGGTCTATCCTGGACAACAAAAATCCCAGTGACTTCGTAATAGCCAGGGCTAAGTTTGTCCTTGTATTTTGCTGTATAAATAACTTCCGTACTGGTTGGTCCTAAAGTCTCTTCTCCTAACACCATAGCAAACATCTTATCCTGGGACCAGCGCCAAATCTCATTTCCTTCCTCATCTTCGATTATAAAATCATATCTTTGAGAAGTATTAAAGTGAAAAGTGATCTCTTCTTCAGTATAATTAAAAATTTTAAGAGTCATCACAATAGGCTCACCAACAGAATAGCTAATCTTATCAGTCGACATAGATATGCCATAGTTCATATTTCTTTCTTCCGATGTTGTATTCCCAAAAGCTACCAGCCAAAATCCTAAACTAAAAAACACTGCTACAACGATAATAATCAATATAATCATTTTCATAACTAACTATCACCTTCTCTTTGAGGAATGTAAATTAAAAAGGCAGAAGCTAAAGCCTTTTTATTTCTCTAACCTCTGCCTGTAATATAGTTGGTTGCAACTTTTTCAGCGAATCATTTCATTTTGCTAATTTACTGCTATTCAACCGTTATACTGCCAGATGTTTCTATATTTGCATCTTGGTTATATGTCCATCCATCTTTTGTAACATCATCTACTGTAAAAGTGAAGGTTGTTCCAAGTAGAGGATTCTTTACCTTGTCTGATTGTAAGCTTACTTGTCCACTGGCGTCGGTTACACCAGAATCACTATCGCTAGTCGCATCACTCCAGGAACCAGACACAGTTGCACCTTCAACTGAAATACCATCAGCATCAACAATGGTTACTGTTGCTATAGCAGTGTAAAATGTGTTTGGTCCAGCAGTAACTTTTTTAAATGACATATCAATGTTATGGACATGCATAGTGCCAGTAGTAGGTTCTTCAGGCTCTTCACCAGATACTCCAGCAGCTTCATCAGCATCAACTAAACCATGGCCATATTTGCTATCCCATCCTGCTGCACCTAAATCACCAGCAGTATCTCGCAATTTAGCTCTGATTTCTATAACATCAGAGATTCCCGATACAATAACTAAAGCCGCTGTCCCGGCCACATGAGGAGAAGCCATCGAGGTTCCACTCTTTTCACCATATCCTCCGCCTAGCAACGTTGAGTTTATATCCACACCGGGTGCGGAAAGTTCTAATTCTAAACCTGTACTTGACCATCGAGCTCTTTCGTCACTCTGATTGGTTGCAGCTACAGCGATTACTGATTCAAAAGCAGCAGGGTAGCTAATATTATCACCTTTGCCAGGAGGATTGCCACTATTTCCTGCTGCAGCCACATGAAGAATTCCCTCATTGTAAGCATTATCAAAAGCAGCTTTCACAGTTTCTCCAGGATCTACAGAACTTCCGTAACTATTATTAGTTACCTGAATGCCGTTTTCCACACACCAATCCAGTGCAGCTATAACATCACTAAAACTACCGCTACCACCAGAATCTAAAACCTTCAAGGCATACAAATTAGCTTCCGGAGCAACACCAACCACTCCAGCATCATTATCCAGTGCTGCTACAGTACCAGCCACATGGGTACCATGCCCATTATCATCCATGGGATCAGCATCGTCATTCACAAAGTCCTTTCCACCTTGATAATTTGCATCAAGGTCAGTATGTTTATAATCAATCCCTGAATCAATGATAGCCACCTTTACCCCTGTACCCTTATTAGAATCGTGAACTATACCTGCACCAATACGTTTTACGCCCCAGGAATTATCCAACTCAGCATCAAGTGCCTGCACCAAACCATCAGGTTCAACATATCTAATATTAGGATTATTTTGAAGTGCATCAATTGCCTTTTCTGGGATTGAAGCCGCAATAGCATCTACGATATGGTAAGTGTATTTGATTTTACCACCAGCACCTTTAACCAGCGCTTGCTCAGTGGATCCCGGTTTCTCTTTAAATCCTATTAAAACCTTTACCAAACCATTAGAAGGTCCGCCTTTTTCCGGAGATAATTGGTCTTCATTCGTAGGATTAATCAAGCCAATATTTTCCATAAATTGGGAGCAACCACATACAAATACCACAACTAAAAGTAAAATAACTGAAATTATAATTAATTTAACTTTCATTTATTTTCACCTCACTTTCGGGTAAAATCTTTTATTTCAAAGAAAACATATTTCTTATTTTGTTATCCACAAATCCCCCCTTTTATATTTTTATTTTCTTGTAATTCTATTTATTTTTATGGGAAAACGCTTTTGTTAATACTTCTGAAAAAACAAAAAACTGCCTACCTTTTATTTTAAAAAGTCGGCAGTCTGGCAATCATAGCAATAAAGTGCCTTAAACCCAAAACTTTGCGTCCTATCCTTTTGGATAGTTTGCTTTTTTCGGCTTTTTAAGCACCTATTCTTTTTTTATCATGAACTTTAAAAATTAATTTTATTATTTTATTTGTATTATAACATACAACACAAATAATTTTAAACTTTCTAACCACAAAGATAATCATTTTATCTAATTATTTAAAAAATGTAATAAACCGTAGGACAGGCGTCTCGCCTGTCTGAAAATAAAATCCTCTTTCCCTTTTAAAACAAGAGCTAATAGTAATATGTAGCAGGAAAGCCTTATAGTATAAGGATTTTGAGAAGAAATTGCAAAAAATCGCTTATATGAGCAAATTTTTAATTTACCTGTACTTTACCCCTCGGAAATCGACATTTTTTCACTAAATTTTCACCCTTTCAAAATCTGAAAGTGGCTATTTATAAAGGTTACAGAATATCAAAAATGCAAAAATAGGCCAAAAACAGGGTGGTAAATTACCGATTTTTGAAAAATTTGAACGCCTAAAAAGGCATTTCGTGCATATTTAGATATTCTTCCTGTAGGGACATAGCGTGGTGTATCCTTTGGAGATAATTTTTATTTATTAATAGCGTTGAAAGCCTTGTAAATAATAGTTTATAGACATGGGAATATAAAAAATTCATCATTTATTCTTTTGTCTTACTAGCCAATCTTTTAGGTGTCTTTGTTTCCAGATAACCATAGGATGTCTTTCTAAATCTGTACTATCCAATAATTTACCAAAGAGAATTTCTGGCCTAAAATCCCCTTTAAAAAATCTATTTATATATTCTAATTCTTCTGAAGTAAAATAAAGTATTTCCTTTAAAAATGGCTTAACAATTTGTATCATATTATTAGCCTTCAATTGTTCATCTTTCCTAAGTAAAGGGAGAAGTTTTCTCTTTATATCTCTTTCCGTAATTCTTTCAATATCGTTAGGATGGTATTCCCGGAAATCGCTTCGGGAAAGACAACCAAAGAAGATAAATATCTTTTTTAAAAGAACCTTATTAAGTTTGACTTTATCTCGTATAAGTATATAAATATCGTAAAGATCCCGAGGAGCAAGACGATCTATTAATGCTAATATTTTACCAGCAAAAAGCTCTGGCCCTTTTAGAGTATTTACCACTAAACCTGATTCGTTAAAAGGACCCAAGAAACTTCTCTTTTCTGCTCCTAACAATGTTAAACGCTGGAGAAAATTTATTTCAACTTTTATCCGATCAATATTTCCAGAAGAATTAATATACTTCAGGAAATATTTATTTAAGCCATAATCAGAAATATTTTCACATTCATACTTTTCAAATTTAAATATGGTGCGGAGCGCTTTCTCTATTTTAGGACTTTCTTTATCCTTTTCCTCTTTTTCAATACCAGCAATAAAGTTAAAATCAAGGTCTACAGATAATCGAGGATATCTGAAATAGAGAAAATTTATTGCAGTACCTCCTTTTAAGACGAGTCCTTCTCTGAGTTCAGGATGGCGATTTATTTCTTTTAACAACTGCTCAAGCCGATAGGCTTTCTCTAATGTATCACGGTGAAAATTTGTCTCTTTAGAAAATCTTTCAAAATATTCTTTATTGCCTTTGGTGCTTCTTTCCATTTAATACTCCTCTAATAAGCTTTTCAGCCGAACCGGAATCATTAGCTTCCATTCCTTATCTAATTTGGCTTCTTCTCTTTTATCACTAAGATAATTTATCCTTGTTCCCAAATGAGCTTTTATTTCCTTTTTATAATTTTCTGGGAAACTCCACCTTTTCTCAAAATAAGAAAGAAGGAAACCTATTTTAGCATAAAGAATTTTCTTATTGAATCTCTTAAGATATATTATTACCTGGTCAAAATCGATAGAGGGGAAAAGTTCAATGCTTTTAAAATATTCCTCTAAGCCTCCCATATATTTAAGTCCATTTATTCCTTCTATAATAGTTCGTTCACGGTCCGTTACCTGGATCTTTATACCTTCCCTTAATATAGTTTCTATACCAAAGCTTACATCGCTTTTTATCGTCTGATATTTTATCCCCTGGAATTTAAATGGACGAAAGTATTTTTGAGTGATTATATAGATTAAATTATAAGAAGAGTAACTGGCACCATGTAATTCTAAAGCAGAATGGTAACCGATTATTCCTGCTGGAGATAGTTTGGCTCCGATAAGAAACTTATCTGGTACAAATTTTTCTCTACTACTTTCTTGAGGTATTATATAGTAAAGTCCTCTTGATCCTACTGAACCTAAATACCCGGCCATAAGCAGGTCATTTAATCTTTTTCGCAGATATCCTTCGCTATATTTTTCTTCTTTAAACTTATTTAAAACCTCAGAAAAATTAAATATTTTTTCTTTATAAAATGCTTGGTATAATTTAGGAAGTGCCATTTGTTTACCTCCTTTTTGCTTTACTATACTATTCGTTAGTAAAAATTTTAAATTAAAGCGTAAATCTTTATTTACATCTTTTTTGCAAATTGTTACTATTTCTTAGTATAATACAGCAATTTATCCGTAATATCAAGTAGTGTACTTGCAAAAAAGTATAGTTAAGGTATGACTTATTACCCATATCAGCACTTTTCCGCAAGTTTTATTATTTTACAAAACGAGCAAAACTCCTCTTTTCGCAGTAGGGGCGTATTGATATACGCCATCGGAAGTGTAGAGGTCGGATTTACCCGACCCGTCTGAGGGTAGGTTAGATAATCTACTTCCCTTAAAAAGTAAGATTTGTTTAAAAATACATTTATGAAAGCCTTATATTATAAGGGTTTTGAGAGAAAGATGCTGAAAACGTTCGTAGGCGCATTTTTTTGGATTGACTTATAACTTTCCCCTCGAAAATCGCACTTTTTTGACTGTATTTTCGAATATTCAAAAACTGAAAATGGCTATTTATAAGGGTTTGGTGATTTTGGAAGAGCAAAAATACCCCAAAATCAGGGTAGTAAATTGCCGATTTTAAAAATTTTTGCGTGCGTTTAAAAGCACTCTCCGTGCGTTTTTAGGGCATTCCTGAAGGGGGTCTGAAAGCCTTGAATACAAAGGGTTTCAGAAAGTAATAATTTCATATTACATAAAAGTTATGAAACGCATATAAATACGAGAAAATAGGATGTCCCTATTTTTAATTAATCCATTTTTATTTAATAATGACAGGCGGGACGCCTGTCCTACGGTGTGAGTAGAGATTGCTTCGTTGCTTCGCTGCAATGACAAAGATGGATTCCCATTTTCATGGGAATGACAGAGAGGATAAGAAATTAATCACCCCCACCTTAATCCTCCCCCCTCGAAGGGGGAGGAGAGAGATTGCCACGTCCTGATAAATCAGGGCAATGACAGAAAAGAAAAGACGGGCTTGATGAATCAAGCCCCTACAACAGAAAGAAATAAAAGACAAGAAGCAAATGGTCACGATTCATTGTGCCCCTACACGGAAAGATAATTCTTAATCTAAATCTATTTCTTTTCCTTCGACTTTTAGTTTTTTTCTGCTGACCCAGGTGAAGCCCTGGTCTGCAGTGATAACTGCCACATCCACCGGGCCGCCCACACCGGGCATATCTCCCGGATTAGCCACGATGCCATCGGAGAAACGCTGGATTGCTGAAGTAGTCTGAACCATCAAAGTACAAAAATCTATGGCATCCTGCAGGGTCATTGTCCCCCATTGGATAGCATATTGTAGACCTCCCAATTGTTTTCTTACTTCTTCTTGCCCCAGGTCTTTCATTGCTTCATTGACAAACTTTAGATTACTGATTCTTCCATCGAATCCTAAAACAATCCGGGAAACCACATCGTTTTGACCGATCCAGCTTGCTCCGTATTCTTTGTTTCTATCTCTACTATCTCGTTTTTTCTGAACCTCGCCGGGGATAATACAAGTATAAACTTCGTGGGAACCATCTTTATTAAAACCGGCTACCAGAAGGGTTATCCTATCGATTCCCCCGATTCCATTTTTTAAATTCCCCTGCAGGTCTTTAAATTGAAATTTAATCATATAATTTTCTTGCTTAACCTCTACCACTTCGAAACCTTGCCGCTTTAGGTCATTATTAATCTTTTCTACTGCATCGTCTAACCTCTTTTGCCATTCATATTTTATATCAAAAAGACTGTGCAATCTGTCGGCAGCATCTCTGACGTTCAATCTTTCTATATCGTTCTCTCTTTTAAACTGCTCGATAAATTTACTAACACTTTTCATTACTCCATCTTCCGGTAAAAAAGCCAGTCCGGTTACAATTATCCCAATCCTTTTGTTCAATTGAAAAAGTTTGGAAGCATTATCGCTTCCAATACGGGCCATCCCTTTTCGGTTGCGGTATGATTGCCGGCTGTCAGCAGCCAAAACGATTCCTTCCGGGGTGGTAGTGTTTATTCCTAATGACATATTATCATCTCCATTTTAAAATTTTTTTACTTTTCCTTTTTTTCTTTCTTTTCTTCCTCGATAATTTTAATAAGTTTTAACAATATTTCTATTCGCGGCTCGGCATTCATGTGTATAAAAACCTCTAACGCCTCCTGATAATATTTTAGTGCTTCTTCAGATTTTCCTAAAGTAATATAAATCAGACCTATGTTTCCCAGATTAGTCGCTGCACCTTCTTTATATCCTATCTCTTTATTTATCTTTAGGGCTTTCTGGTAATAATTTAGAGCTTGATTAGTTTTCCTCAATTTACTGTGGGCTAGACCAATATTATTAAAGACATTGGCTATCCCTTCCTGGTATTTATCTTTTTTATTAATCTCTAATGCTTCCTGAAAAAGTTTTAATGCTTCTTCGGGTTTCCCTGAATCAGTATATATTATCCCGATATTGGTCAGACTGTTAGCTATGGCTTGTTCATCTTTGAATTTCTTGCTAATCTCTAACGCCTCTTTCTGACACTTTAATGCTTCATCGTATTTTCCTAATTCATTGTATATGTTACCTATGTTGTTAAGATTATGGGCAGTACCCTGTTCGTATCCGAGCTTTCTGTTAATCTCCAAAGCCTGCTGATAATATTCCAATGCTTCATCCGGTTTACCCAAGTTATGGTAGATGTTTCCTATGCTGCCGAGTGCGGCTGATTTGGAGGGCAATTTAGCCATTTTATTTTCTGCTCTTTTTAAAATATTTAATGATTCTTTAAAATGCTTTTCCGCCTGATTTAGTTTAGATAAGAAATAATAACAGTTGCCGATAAGAATATTAAAGCCAATTTTATCTTCCTCGGGAATACTTAAGTCATGCAGGCATTTTTCATATACCTTAATAGCTTTTTCAAATTTATATTCTTTCTCATACTTTTGTCCTGAGCGGAAATATTTTTTTAATAAAGGATTTCTTTCCAGGGTGTCGATTGCGGTCCCCGGTAAGTTTCGGTCGAATAATTCCTGCCTTTCGTATAAATGATTATAAAGTTCTTCCCTTTTAGATTTTTCTTCTTTATTCTTTTTATCTTTTATTATTAGATATAGGTCAAAGATGAGTATTAAGGCACAGATAATCCACAACCCTATTTTAATTTCTGTGGATATATTTTTTAGTGCAAATAGGCAGGCAGCAAATATTAATGGGCCAACTATCGAAATAATATTTATTAATGAATCCATATTTTTATCTCCTTTTTTTTGGAGAAATTTTTGTTAGTGATTGGTGTGAATTTTTGCTGTTATATTTATTATATTTAATATTCGCTAAAAGTTTGGGAAATCCTTTTTTTTGGAGAAATTTTTTAAAATAAAAAGAGGGATGGGCACGATTCATCGTGCTACAAAGATGGATTCCTGTTTTCGCAGGAATGATAATAAATTATTTATCGATTACAAATCCGCCATTTTTTCTAAGGCATCACCAGTTAAACGATACACCACCCATTCGTCCAGAGGTTTTGCACCCATATGGTCATAAAATTCCCGAGCAGGATTCCATTTTAAGACGAGCCATTCCATTCTAACACATTTATTTTCCTTGGCAATATGGGCACAATATTTAAATAAGGCAGTGCCGATTCCTTGTCCCCGATATTCCTCAGAAACATACACATCTTCTACATAAAGACCGGGTCGCCCCACAAAAGTAGAAAAATTATAAAAGTATAAAGCATAACCTACGGGCTTTCCCTCAATTTCTGCAATAAGTACTTTAGCGTGTGGTTTATCTCCAAAGAGGGTTTCTCGTAAAGTATCTTCAGTGGTAACCACCTCTTTAGACATTTTTTCATATACTGAAAGTTCCTTTATAAATTTAAAAATTAAGGGGACATCCTCGATTGAAGCCTTTCGGATATTCAGATTGACCTCTTCGTCTCCAGATTTTTTCATAATTTTCTCTCCTGATATTATGATTTATATTTACTTATATTTACTCAAATAGGACAGAGATATCTCTGCCCTATTTATCTTTTCTATAAAAATCTTTTCTTTTTTATGTAAACATCATTCTAAATAGATTAATTCTTCGCTTTCTAAACTTACACTCCTTTTAGGCCGATTTCTTCAGCTACTTCTTGCATACCAGCAAGGGTATCAGCAATGAGGTCAGAAACTTCCATACCTAACATCTGAGCACCCTTCTCGATAATAGACCTATCTACCCCGGCTGCAAATCTTTTGTCTTTCCATTTCTTCTTCACTGATTTTACTTTTACATCCATAACACTTTTGGAGGGTCGAACCAAAGCTGTAGTTACCACCAGACCGGTAAGCTCATCTATAGTATAAAGAACCTTTTCTAATTCTGTTTGTGGCTCAACATCTGAACAAAGCCCCCAACCGTGACTTACTACTGCTCGAATATATTCTTCCGGCCAGCCTCTTTCTTTTAATATTTCCTCACTTTTATGACAATGTTCTTCGGGAAATTGCTCATAATCAAGGTCATGAACCAGACCGATGACACCCCATTTTTCTTCATCTTCTCCCCGCTTGCGGGCAAAAAAGCGCATAACTCCCTCTACGGCTAAGGCATGTTTTATTAGACTATCACTTTTATTATATTCAGTAAGTAATTGATAAGCTTCTTCTCTGGTTGGGACTTTTGAACTCATTTATTTCCTCCTAAGTACTTTATTTTTCTTCTCTTGTTTTAAATTGCGATAAAGGAAAATTTAAAAATTTTCTATTTTTTCACTAATTATCGATTTAAATATCTTTTCCCGTAATTCCAAACCCTTAATAATGGTTTTAAGGTCCTTGAATTCATCTTCTAATTTTTCGATATCCTGTTTAAATTTTTCAACCTTTTGTAAGTTTTCTGTTAAATTACCAGCTTTTAATACTGTGTCAACTAACAACGTTTCTCTTTTATCCCTTAATTTTTTATTTTTCTGTCTGTTTATATTTACCTTTTTCTTAACCTCACTCAATTTTTCCTTAATTAGATTGAGTTCTTTTTGGTAAAATTCTTCTTCTTTCATTATTTGCAGCCTCCCTTCATTTTAAATTTTTAAAAATTCCGGATGGCATTAACATATATTTTTATGTTTTTTATGGTCTATTATATCCTCTCTATTCTAATTATAATATATTCTATAAAATATTCAAATAATATCGAAAGAAAGTATCGATTACGTAGTATCGGGTATCGAGTTAAGATAGATAAAGGGAAAATAGAAAAAGTTTACTCTGACATTTTTTTAATTTTCCCCACTCTTAAAAATCTATTTAAAACTAATATCGATAGGCCGACTATAAAAAACAGGGTTGCAACACTGAATCTATCAGCGATATAGCCGAATAAAGGGGCTAATACTATCATAAAAAATGAACCGACCTGGCTTTCAATTGACATTACTGTAGCCCGTTCATTTTTTTTCATATAATCGCCAAAGACATCAACTGCCAGGGGACGCCTTCCGTCTTTCAAAAGATAGAGGAAAAAGTAAAGAAGTATAACTACTAACATAATTTTAGTTTTGACAGCAAAAAACATAATAAAAAATACTACCCCTAAAATGTCAAAACTGATATCCATCAGTTTGTCAGACTTAAACTTTAGGTTTAAGCGATAAACATTTCGAGAAACCCAGGCACTAAAGATATACATCACTCCATAAATAAGTCCTAAAATAATTTTTAACTGAGTGGCTGCCTCCATCGAGACTACTATATAAATTCCGGAAATTAAAATAAGGTCTTTTAAAATAGGTTGAATATAATCTTTTAAAACTTTAAAAATGGCATCAAAAAGTGAGGAACTTATTACTATCTTTCTGAGAGACTTGTTGACGAAAACATTCTTTAACTGCTTGATAGAATAAGTAAAAAATTTCTTTAGGCTGATAGTGGATTCTACCGGTTCGTTTAAGGTATCAGGATAAGACCAGATTAAAAGAAAATCAAGAATGTAGGGGATGATGCTGAATAAAAAAATCAATTGCATCCTGGGTAATTTAATAATTAAAAAGATTGCAGCAAAGGCAGACAAGGATGACCCGATTAAGGAAAAAGAGCGGGTACGACCATAGACAAAAGTCTTATGTTCAAACCAGCCCTTCTGTTCTAAATAGGAGTAAATCATGGCCTTATGCGTGCCTGACCTAAAGGCCTCTCCCAGCCCAAAAAAGACCATAGCTATAGCTACAACTGCATAACTTCCTCCCAGGGAAAAGAAGAAGAAAGACGCAATATAAAAGATAAAACAGATCATCAGTTCTGTCTTTTTTCCGTATTGGTCGGCAAATATCCCGGAGGGCACTTCAAATAGGTAGATAATTATCCCTCTAATAGAAAATAAAGTTCCTATCTGAAACAAGTTAAGGTGCACCACCTGTATGAGATAAATATATAAGTAGGGTTCAAAAAACTTAAGGTTTTTTAAAAACCCATACAGGCAAAACTTTTTTATTTGATTATTTTTTCTAATTAATTCGTGTATGTCTTCCATAATTTCCATCACCTGATCACCTGAAACAGGGGACGGTTCTCTTTACCATTTTAATAGGATTTAATTTTATAAAAAATTACCTTAGTGAATATTAAATATAACAATACTACCCAAATACTAATTATAATGATTAAGCCAATTACTGCAATTTTTTTATCCTTTATGCCTTTTGTAGACTCCTTCCGACATTCTTCCATTACTTCCCTTGGTATCATCTTTATAGCTAAAACAATCCCTAAGGGCAAGAGAATTAAATCATCCAAATAGCCAATTATAGGTATAAAATCGGGTATTAAGTCTATAGGACTTATTGCATATCCTACGAGTATCACTATAAATATTTTAGCATACCATGACACTCTCGGATCTTTATAAGCAAGATATAGAGCATAAATTTCTTGCTTAAGTTTTTTTGCTTTTTCTTTCCATTTTGAAAACATTAAGGTTTTTCCAGTGAAACAGGGAACAGTCCTCTACTCCTTTTTAGTCTAAAATTTAAAATTCTAAAGGGGAACAGAGAATCGTCTCCTGTTCTTTTTTTAAAATTTTACTTCAATATTTTCTCTTTCTTCCCCTTCTGTTTTGAAATAAGGTCTGCTGGTAAAACCGAATAGATTGGCAATTATTGAGGTCGGCACCTGGACTATCGCTACATTATATTTCATAGCAGTATCATTATAGAATTGCCTCGAATAGCCTATCTTGTCTTCGGTATCTTTCAATTGTTTTTGTAAATCCAGGAAATTTGTATTGGCCTTTAAATCCGGATAATTTTCAGCAACTGCAAATAATCGACTAAGGGCGCCAGCTAATCCTGAATTTGCATCCAATTTTTCCTCCGGTGTTTTTGCCGATAAATATTTGGTTCTGGATGCGGTCACTTCTTCTAATGTTTCTTTCTCATGTTTGGCATATCCTTTTACAGAGCTTACCAGATTAGGGATTAGGTTAAATCTTCTCTTCAGCTGGACATCGATCTGTGCCCAGGAATTATCTATCCTCCCTCTTAAGGTTACCAATTTATTATAAGTCAAAACACCCCACAATACAATTAAAATAACAAAAATCATTATAAAACTCATAAAAACACCCCTTTCTTTTTTATCCTTTTCGTCTTAATAAATAATTTAAAAAGCGCCGGCTCCACCGCCGCCGCCTCCTCCTCCGCCTCCGGAAGAGAAGCCACCGCCCGAACCGGTTGAAGAACTTGTAGTAGCAAAAGCAGAAGCGAACACTTTATCAAAAGACCTGAACATACTGTTATTTATTCTTCCACTTCTATCAGTCATACAGTATAAGTAGGTAGAATTCTTTAAGGATATATCTTGACTACTCAAGACCAGTTTTAATTTTGAAATTACTTTATCTGCCACTCCCAGGGAGATAGCATAAACTAGATAGTGCTCCCAGACTATTATAGAAGGGATTTCGTAATCCTTCATATTGCTAAAATGCAATAAGAATCTTTTAAATGCCCTCCATTTTGTATATTCATTAATTCCCGTTTGAGTCTTTTTTCTTATCAATGCACCATAGATTATCACCCCAAAACCGCTAAAACTGACAGCAAGCAATAAGGGTATAAGAATAAACAACTGCATTTTTAATAGGGCTCCTAGAACAAATAATAAAAATACTCCGGCAAATTCCATCAAAACTACCTTACCTGCAGTCTTTAATCCTTCTTTTGATTGACCGAAATAATTATACTTTTTAAATTCCTCTCCAACTTTTTTCACCCACTTATTATAATTGTGCCGAAAACTGCTCTGGGTTCTTGATGCCTTAGCGTAGTCTTTTATCTCTTTTAAAGTTACACTCTTTCCGTCGCCTATAGAATAAAAAAGCCAATGGATTAAATATGATTCATGTTCTTTTAAATTAGTGGTGCCGCTTTCTTCAATTAATATAAATTTATAATCTTTCTTTCTCCCTTTTGGAATCTCTTCGATCTTTAAATATTTTTTTCGCACCAAGTCCATCAAAGTGGCCATAATATCTTTGCTGGCTACTCCTTGAATGCTCATTAATTTGCTTAAAACAGCGGGTGTAATATCCTGAGGTAATTCACGGTAATAATCCATTTCAACTTCGGGCTTAAGCTCTCTATCATATTTAAAATAAAGCCGAATAGCCAGGAATATATTAAACAATACTACCAGTAGAGCCAATAAAAAACCGATAATATTGAAATACATCTCTCGATCTGCTTTTTTAGCCCACCCTAATTCCTCTTTCATTATTTCAGCAAATTTATTCTGGTTAATTATTTTACTACTATTGGGAATTATGCTGGTGGGGAATAAGATTCTCGCTTCCACCATTTCTCTTGGAGATAATCCATCAACTTCGTATATTATTTTCCCATCCTCCCGGATAGACACTTCTCCATTCAGTGGACCATGTCCAAATACTTTCAGTTCTTCTGCCGAGACTTCTGCAGACGGGAGCTCTATTTCTATTTTAATGTGGCCGATGGGGGAAGTATTGGATTCATCGAAGAATTTCCAATAAAATTCTGCAGTGTCATTGTATAAAGTTGCAACATTTTTTAACTGGTATTCAAGCAAAAATAATTTTCTTTCATTGCTGGATTTATCATAAACTTTATAAGTCACCATATCTGCATTGAGACTTTGAGTATATTCTAATTCTTTATCTTCAGGGAAATATTCGGAAGCCTTAAAGTACTTAAATCCATCCGAACCTTTAATCCCTATAGTCCTTATTATCCCGTTAAAATCGCCATTAAAATCATACTTAAAAATTTCGCTTACCTGAATATCGCCATTTTCCAATATTTTTACCTGGGCTTGATAATTAGTTATTTCAAAACTTCTATCAGTATGGGCAATAAAAGTAGCAAAAGAAAATAGGATAATAATCAATAAAGTAAAACCTATTATCTTTTTTGCTTTTATTTTAACCGCCCCCTTAATCTCTTTTAAGTTGATACGGAGTAATACAGAGAACCGTCCCCTGTATTATTTAGTCAAAAACCCTACCGCCACCTATAACAGCGGCGATAGGGTTTTTGAATTTAAACTAAATTTTCATTTTTTAGGGTAGAGCAGGAATTAAGATAGTTTGTCCGGGGAGAAGTAATCTGGGATTTTCTAAGTCATTAATCTTATTTAATTCTTCCCAGGTAAGACCGTATTTTTGAGCAATTGCCCATAAGTTATCACCTTTTTGTACCAGGTAAGTAGAAACTTTCAATACTCCTTCGTCGATGAGTTCGAAAACATTCAGTGCTTTTACATTTAATGTTCTACCATCTTCGGAAGTCGGAATAGATAACTCTCCTTTTCTTACCATATCGAAAATTACTTCTTTAAAAGGAGATTCAAGGTCAACCCCGGTTATCTTCCAGTTGTTATCAACTGTGGGAGCTAATACCCCATCTTTTTCTTCTTGAACATATTTTACAATCATTGCCCTAATTCTGCCGGCATCCTGCATAATCTCGTAGGAGTCATAATATCTATCATCCATAGTTACCAATCCTAATTTCAGCAAAGTTCCAAAACGATAATTATTTAGTGCTAAACGATAAATATTATTATCAACAAGCGGCAGACCATTTACAAGTATGTTTTCTACTCGTTCTCCTGCTGGTTTAGAAAGATTAATCTCGTAAGTCATCCCGGAGAACATATCATAGTTATATCCGCGAATTTCGGGATTGAAACTGATGGTAATATCTCCTTCTTTCCAAGTGTTGTAATAACTGGCAGACCATTCCATATACTTTTTCAAGTTTGCACCGGTAATCTTTGTCCCCACCAAGGTGTTGGGATATTTATAAATAAAGGCAACATCTTTCTTGAGGAAGGGGCCTTTTAGCAAATTTGAACCAAAAGTAAATAGTGCTGCCGAAGAAACATCTGCTTCGGTATAGAACATCTGCACTTCATTGATTAAGTCAATCACTGATGTATCTTCCAACTGGGCAGTGGGCATAGTGGTTATTTTAGCTTCTCCGGTGATATAATCAGGGGAGTCAATAAAATCAGCGGTAATCTCTCCCACTACAATATTGGCATCCGCAACCGATTCATCATGCACAAATTTAAATTTTTCTGAAATTTCCGGATCAACATCTATTTTTTTCGTTTCAATATTTTCAGTAGTTACTTCAGCTACTTCCCATTTATCTCCGGATTTTTCCATCTTGATTACTGCTTTAGCTAAAGCCCATCCCCACTTTCCTGGCTCAATCACGTATGCTCCATTTATCACTTCATTATATTTTGAATGGGCATGTCCGCAAAAGATTACCGAAAATTCCGGACAAGCTTCAGCAATATCTATGGCTCCTTCATAATCGTATTGTCCTTTTGGGCCAAGATGAAAAGCACCTATCAAAACATCATACTGCCCTTCCAATTCTCCTATTACTTTTTTAGCTGACTCTAAAGTTCCAGAGAAAGTTAAACCCTCAAAGTGTTCCGGAGCACTCGCTTCCCATCGAGGTACTTCGGGGGGAAGCAAGCCGATAACTGCAATTCTTACTCCTTCCCGCTCAAAAATCTCGTAAGGTTTAACAAAATAGGTGCCATCAGTCTTTAAGATATTGGCAGATAAAACAGAATTTTTAAAAGTAGCCACATTTTTTTCTAAAAAAGCTTTCTCATAATTAAACTCATGGTTTCCGATAACCCATACATCATAATCAAGGGTGTTCAAACAATCAATCATAGGATGAATAGGTAAATCGTTAAATAAGTCTGCACTATTGTCCTGAACGGTATCTCCACAATCAATTAGAATCGCATCAGGAGCGATAGCTCTTTCCTGTTTTACCAGAGTTGCAATTTTGGCCAATCCAGCATCTGAATCTACAGTATCGGTAGCGTAATCATGAGGATAAATACGTCCATGCAAATCCGCAGTTCCTAAAATAGTAATAGTGGTAGTATCTGCGGCTGAAACATACGAGAAAAGTAAGCCAAAAACCAAGGTCAAGGTCAGTAAAATTGAAAATACTTTGAACTGTCTTTTCATTTCTAAAATCCTCCTTTTATATTTTTTATTTTTGTGACCAAGGATTATTCCCGGTCACATTTCTATATTCTATGTTATATTCTATATTCGATAGAGTATCTTAAAAATCCTTTTTTTTATTTAAAATTTTTTTATTTTTTTGCAAAACACACCAGGGGACGGTCCTCTGTCAGGTTTTATCATCTTCATTAGCTTGTTAAAAACCTGACAGAGGACCGTCCCCTGGTGTGTTTTTATTCGTATCGGAGGGCGTCGACAGGATCCATCTTAGCAGCTTTCATGGCGGGGTAGAGACCGAAGAAAAGACCGATAATTAATGCAAAACCAAAAGCTAGTAAAACAGAGATAGGAGAAACTACTAAAGGCCATTTCCCCGCTTGGGCAATAAGATAGGCTCCTAACCAACCGAAAAAAATACCAATCAGCCCTCCCATTCCGCTTAAACTCAAAGCTTCGATAAGAAACTGGCTCATAATATTTTTATTCTTTGCTCCCAAAGCCTTACGAATTCCTATCTCTCTGGTCCTCTCGGTTACCGATACCAGCATAATGTTCATAATCCCTATCCCCCCTACCAGCAGGGATATAGCAGCAATTCCTCCCAACATTAAACTTAGAGAGGCGGTAACCGAACTGATAGTATCTAAAATTTGGTCTTGACTGAACAGGTTGAATTTTTCTTGCTCCTCATCATCCAGATATTTTATTAAAAAATATTCTATTTCTCCCACGGCAGCTGAAGCTTCATTACTAGAGTTTGCCTGAGCCATATAATAAGAAACAAATCGGGAATTAGAAAGTTTTTTCATAAAGGTGGTAATAGGTATATAGGCCTGGTCATTAAGATTGCCAGTTAATCCCTTTCCTTTTTCTTCCATTACCCCAATTACCGTAAAAAGATAATCTCTTTTTTGATAGGATAATTTAATCTTCTCTCCCAGGGGATTATTATTGCCAAACAATTCTTCAGCTAATTCCGAGCCTAATACTATAATATTCCGGCTGGTCTCAAGATCACCTTCATTTATAAATTGCCCCAGAGCCAGATTATAATTATTTATATCCTGATAATCAGCATTTGTTCCGATAATAGTAGTTTGAATATTAAAATTCCCTTTTATTAATAAGCCCGAACCCTGGGAAATAGGTACCACTCTCTTTACCGAGGGGCTCACTTCCTCAATATAATCAGCTAATTCTATGGTAAATACCTCAGTTGAACTTACACTAATTTTGCCTCCCCATCCTTTGCTGGTCCCGGGTAAAATATTTACGACATTAGAGCCCAAATCAGATATTTGTGCAGTAATCTGCTCTCGAGCTCCGGAACCAATAGAAACAATAGCAATAACTGCTCCAACTCCAATAATTATTCCCAGCATAGAAAGAAAGGTGCGCAGTTTATTTGCTTTTAAACTTTCAATTGCCAATTTTATAATTTCAAAAATCATGTCTTTACCTCATCCTTTTCAATTAAACCATCACGTAAATGAATAATTCTTCGGGCATATCTGGCAATTTCTGCCTCATGAGTTACCATAATAACAGTATGTCCTTGTTGGTGTAACTTATCAAATATATCCATAATCTCACTCCCGGTTTTAGTATCCAAATTTCCAGTCGGTTCATCAGCTAAAATAATTAGTGGATCATTAACTAATGCCCGGGCAATAGCAGCTCTTTGTTTTTCTCCGCCTGATATCTCATTAGGCTTATGTTTTACTCTATCACCTAAACCAACACTCTCTAATACCTGCATAGCTAATTTTCTTCTCTGCTTACTCTTTTGTCCTGCGTAAATAAGAGGGATTTCCACATTATGCAAAATACTGGTTCGAGACAAGAGGTTAAACTGCTGGAAAACAAAACCAATCCTTTTATTGCGGATCTCGGCCAATCTATCGTCATTCAGTTTGCTCACGTCTTTTCCTCCGATTATAAAACTACCCTCTGTAGGTTGATCAAGACAACCGATAATATGCATCAAAGTAGATTTACCGGAACCGGAAGGACCCATAATGGCTACAAATTCTCCTTTATCAATATAAAAAGAGACCCCTCTTAAAGCCTCTACTTTTACTTTTCCCATCTGGTATATTTTTTTTATTTTTTTTATTTCTAACATTTAGATATTGCCTTTATATTATTTTCCTAATCTTTTTTTCCTAATCTTTACTTATTTTTTTGGCCTCATAAATCCACCCATCCCGGGGGCACCACCTTGCGTACTATTATTTTTAGAACCTGCTTTAGCAAATTCATAAACATTTATCACTATCTCTTCACCCTCAGCTAATCCCTCTTCGATTGCAGTATAAACTCCATCGCTAAATCCCGCCTTTACCGGAGTAAACACCGGCTTATTATCCACCACTTTAACTACCGTCTGCTGCCCTTTTCGGTCAAGGATTGCGCTAATGGGAACCAATAATTTGCCTTCCGCCCTACCAATAATAATTTCCACTAAAGCGGAAAAACCGGGCTTAAACTGTTTGTCTGCCTTATCTAACTGCACTGTAACCGGAAGAGTAACTACTCCGTTTACATTTTGAGTGTAATTATGAATCTCCTTTACCCTTCCCGAAAATTCTCTCCCCGGAAAGGCATCCAGGATAATAATTGCCTCCTGCCCTACTTTTATTTCTAAACTATCAATCTCATTAACTGCAACTTCTATTTCGTAACTGCTGTCATCAATTATATAGGCTACTTCGTTTCCTGAACCGATAAAATCACCTGGCTTAACGGAAACATCAGTAATCAAACCGCAAAATGGGGCTTTAAGAGTGGTATCTTCTAAATTTTTCTTAGCAATTTGAAAATTTAGCTCTTGTTCGTTTATTTCACTTTCCGAACCACTCGTTTTAATTAATTCAAAAGTATTTTTTGCTTTTAAATAATTATATTCTTGCTGACTTTTCTCTAATCGCACCAATACTTCTCCCTCTGTAACTCTCTTACCCTCACTGATTAAGACTTCTTCAATTTCTCCGTTCAGACTAAAAATGAGAGCTTTTTCATCGGCTGCCTGCAGGTAACCACTGGTAGAAACCGTCTTTTTAAGATCCCCTCGTTCTACAGATGTAATCATCTGAGGGGTAATATTGATATTAATATTTTGTTCAGTTAATTCTTCTTCACTTGCTCTATTTAAAAACCTGCTCCCGATAAAAAGAGCAATAATTACTACAATAATAATTGCCCCGATAATTAGCCATTTCTTCTTCATCTTTTTTTACTCCTTAATTTTAACCGCTATTTTCTGAACCCTAAAAATTGAGCTATACGTAATTTATTTATTAAAATCTCATCTTTAGCAGATTTAAGATTTATTTCTGATTCCTGCCAACCAAGCATCTTGTACTGAAATTCACTATCACTAATAAGACCCTGTTTAAGTTGCATTTGATAAGATTCCTCCTCTAATTTAGCTTTTTCCCAGGACATTAATTTTTCTTCTAAGTTTAAATTATTTATTTCTTGCTGATTGATTAGATCATATAATTCTAATTTCAACTCAGAGACTATTTGTAAATAATCATCCTTTAAATTTTCTAATTTCGCTTGATATCCTTCGTCTTCTATCTTTTGTTTTCCTCCATCGGAGATATCGTAACTTAATTCAATTCCAATTCCCCAACTATTATCCTTGTTGCTATAAGCGCCAAATAAATCAACCTGTGGTTTATTTTTAGCCAAATTCCATTCTGCTTCTTTTTGAGAGCTATCTTGATCCAGGAGAATATTTCTAATTCGATAGTAGTTATCTACTGCTAACTCCATTAACTCTTCTTCTTTTAAATTAAATTCTAAAGAATCAGCCCATTTTATAATCTCTTCTAAAAAAGGCGAATCTTCCTCTAGAGCTACTTCGGTTTCTTCCGGTAAATTTAGATTCAAATACCATCTGTTCTTTTGTTGAAGAAAAGTATTTTGAGCTTGTAAAAAATTTATCTCTGCTTTTTTCAAAGCGATCTTTGCTTCTATTTCCTGTCTTTCTCCTGCTTCTCCAATCTCAATTTTTTTTAATATCTTGCTTAAATCATCTTGAGCATACTGAAAATTGGTTTTAGCTAAAGATAATCTTTCCTGCAGGCGTAAAAGATTAAGATAAGATTCTAAAAATTCTATTTTTTTGTATTCTTGCTGCCAGGTTAGATTTTCCCTGGCTTTAAGCAAGTTATTAGAAGCTAAATATTTTTCCTGTTCTGATTTGATGGGAAGTATAGGATAGAGGCTTTTGGTTGCGCTAAAAGTGCTATTAGGTCCTTCCGAAAGCTTTTCCAGATCAAACCAGTCTTCCTCTTTTAAGGAAATTTCCGATTGAAGGATTATTCCGTTAGGAAATAATTTCGTAGTTTTTAAACTAATTTTAGGATTACTGCTGCTTCCGGAAGTGGTACCTCCCTCATCAACACCATTTGAGTTATCGTTAGTCTGTTTTTCGAAACCACCGGCAATAATCGGGTTAGCGCTAATCTTTGTTTTAAAACCGTATTCAGTATCAATTAAATTTAAACTTCTTTCTATAGTTTCAATACTGTCTTTTATTTCTTTAATTGAAGAATTATTTTTAATTCCCCAATTAAGAGCTTCTTCTAAAGAAATCTCTTTGGCTTGGACATTCGCTCCGGTAAATATAAAACTTGTGAATATTATTAAACATAAAATAAAAAATGAGTTATTTTTTCTAATCCTCCGGTTCATTTAATCTCTCCCTCTTGAATCTTCTGCCCTATCAATTTCTGCATGGTTAATTTATTCATGTAGTAATTGAGGATGGCTGAATTTAAATTATACTCTGCCTGCAATAAACTTATTTCTGCAGATAAAAGATCATTTTTAGTTTTAAGACCCGCTTTTACCTGATCGATTATAATACTATTATTTTCCTTAGCCTGATTCAGGTTTTGTTGGCTTAAATCTAAACTATTGACAGTCTGCTTATAAGTATAAAATTGTTTTCTAATTGAATTATCTAATTCTTTTTGAGTTTTATTAAAACTTAAATTAGCTAATTCTATATTATTTTTAAGTTTTCGTAAATCTAATTCTGGACTTGCGGCTACCTCAGCCCTCTCTAAATCAACTTTAGCCAATTCTATTTGCCTTTTCCGTAATTCTAAAATAAAACTATTCTCAATGGCCATTTTTAGAGCTTCTTCTTCACCTATCTTCCATATTTCGGGGTAATTTACCTCGACCAAATTAAATTCTTCTTCTTGATTATTCAATCCTAATTCTAATTTAAACTCTCTAAAAGATTGGTGGTAATCATCATTGGCTTTTTCTAAATCAAAGACAGTGTTATGGTATCTGTTTTCCTGCCGAAGAAGATCTAAACTTCCTTTGTGCCCGGCTTTAACCTGTGCTCTAACTTCCTCCAATAAATTTCTCTCCAATTCTGCTTCTTTGCTCTTAGTGGTAATATTTTTTTTAGCTTGATTTAATTGAAGATATTTTTGTACCACATCGATAATTACCTGATTTCTGGTCTGGGTATAATTATCCTTTGCCTGAAGCAGTCCTAAATCTCCCTGTAATTCTATGTAGCGCGATTCGGTGAGCAGGTTATTTGCCTTAGTCTTTTCATAATCTATTTGGGCATTTTCTAAATCTAAATTAGCTATCTTTAAATTAAAATTATTCTCTAAAGCTAAATTTATTGCCTGGCTAAGATTCATCTCTTTCGGTTCTGCAGCGAACAATCCACCGGAAATAATAAAAAATATGACCAGAAATAATATTGTCCCCCTTGCTATATGTTTAATCACAAAGCAACACACCTCTCTATTACATTATTTTTAATTAAACTTAGAAATCCACCTGGCACTCAATTTATGTTTATCCAATTTATATTACTATTCTTTCATTTTACATTATTTTTATAATTTATTTTTATTAACTGCGCAACTTCCTTCTATTTTTAACTTTAGATACTGTACAATATTTTTTCAATTGAATTGATATATATTATATTAGATAAATTTTTATAATCTATAAATTCTTTTCCTATTATTTTATCACAATTTCCTTTTGTCTGCTTTTCTTTTTTAAATTCTTCTCCACATAAATTTCATTTCCGGTAAAAGGGTCTATTTCGATATAATACATCAGAGTAGAATAGGTAGAAGGAGTGGGGGTAAATATCTGGACTTGTTCGGGGTTGAGCTTTAATTCTTTAGAAGTGTATTCTTTTAATCTACACATATCTTCTTCTCTGCAACCCGGATGAGCTGCTATTAGATAATAGGTTAAAAATTGTCTCTTTCTCTGTTCTTTATTTATCTGTAAAAATTTATCTCTAAATCTTTTTAGATATCCCCGGTCAGGTTTGCCCATCTTTTCCAATACATTATTTTCCGTATGTTCAGGAGCAATTTTAAGCTGACCTGAGATGTGATACTTAATTAATTCGAGTAAATACTTTTCTCCATATTTTTGGTCACACAAGATCATATCATAGCGTATCCCTGAGGCAACAAAAACCTTTTTTATCCCCTCAATCTGCCTTATCTTCTTTAAAATTTCCATCTGTCTTTTATGGCTTATCTTTAGGCTTGGGCAAAACTGCGGATACAGGCATCTCTTATTAGTACAGCTTCCCAACTTTAATTTCTTGCGACATTCTATTCCGTACATATTGGCCGTGGGTCCGCCCACATCTAAAATATATCCTTTAAAATCCTTCAACCTGGTCAATAATTTTGCTTCTCTTAAGATAGATTTTTCGCTTCTTCCCTGGATAGCCCTCCCCTGATGGACGGTTATGGAACAAAAATTACATTCCCCATAACAGCCACGGTGAGTAGTGATAGAAAATTTTATAGTCTCCAGGGCCTTTACCTCACCCCTCTTTCTATAATAGGGATGAACTTCTCTTTCATAGGGTAAATCATGAATCTTGTCCAGTTCCTTTTGGGTAAGAGGATAGGTAGGGGGATTTTGAATTAAATATCTGCTATCCTGCTGCTGACACAATCCTTTGGCAGTCAGAGGGTCATTATTTAAATAAAAAGTACGGAACATAGAGATAAATTTTTTCTTATCTCCTTTAACTTCTTGATAAGAAGGGAGCATTGTATATTCTTCTTTAGGGTGAGGAGAGATGTAGCATGTTCCTCTGATATCTTTCCAGTCCTTGCCGGTTTTTAAATTGCGGGCTAACTTCAAAACAGACTTTTCTGCCATACCATAGACCAAAATATCGGCCTTGGCATCAAAAAGTATCGCTCTTCTTATTTTATTATCCCAATAATCATAATGGGCTATTCGGCGCAGGCTTGCTTCTATCCCTCCCAGGACGATTGGTCTGGTATTTTTAAAATATTTTCTTATTAGATTAGAATAGACTATAGTCGCCCGATCAGGCCTCTTGGTATTCTTACCGCCGGGAGTGAAATCATCTTTCCTCCTCTTCTTCTTAAGGGCAGTATAATTAGTCACCATTGAATCTACCGAACCGGCAGTGACTCCCCAGAAGAGAGTAGGCTCTCCCAGTCTGGTGATATCTTTCTCGCTCTCTGTATCTGGCTGGGCAATAATTCCCACCTTATATCCTGCCGCCTGAAGCACCTTTCCTATAACTGCTGCTCCGATGTAAGGACTGTCTATATAAGTATCCCCGGTTACAATAATTACATCCAGTCTACCCCAGAATAATTTTTTCATCTCTGCTCTGGTAGTGGGTAAAAACATCTACGGTCTCCTTCATTCATTCATTCATTCATTCATTCATCAAATTTCCATAGCCCCTATATTCTACATCCGCTTCTTATCCCAACCTCAATAAATGTCCATTATTTTTTAGCCATTCTTTATGTTCTTTATATTCCGGGTCTAAGCTTCCTACTTTATTCCAAAATGCTTTTGAATGATTTTTCTCTTTGAACGTATTATCTTTTCAATTTTCATAATTTCTTCTCTCTATAGTAAATGTGTCAAAAGGCAGGGCACAAAACTGTCTCTTGACACATTTATTTTTAAGTTTGTTTTATATTTATTTTATCTTCCCGATTTTAATATAATAATCTATTAGTCTATTAATTAAGTTTTTACCCTTTGGAGTAACCCAAAATTTTTTATTCCAACCAATTCCTATTCCGGGGATTATTTTTTCCTTTTGGGTATTGATTACTCCCAACCAGTCTAAATATGACAATATAACTCTATCTATCATTATGGTTAAATGACCCACCGCTTCCTCAGGAGATTCCATATTTTCTATCGTTGAGCCATAAAGTTGGTTTACAAGTTCTTCTGTTTCAATATTTTTATTTACTTCATATTTATGAAAACAATAAAGTATATCAATAAATATTTCTTGATATTCTTTTGCATATGTTGCTATAAAATCTCTTATCTGAAGTTTTGTCCAATTTACTTTTTCCACCCAAGTTAAGAATAGTTGAAATAATTTCTCTCCATAAGATTTCTCGCTAAATTCTTTAAAATGGCGAACATTTACCTGTACCCAGCCTTTTTTATCTATATAAATAAATTTTGCTGCTCGGGATAACGAATCTATAAAGCAAATATATCTTTTAAAAGGCTCTTCTCCCCTATTTTCTTCTTTACCTAAAAAATTAAAAATATCTTTATTTATAAAGTTTTCCTCTATTAATTTCAGATGTTTAAAAGGAATCCATCTGTTCTTTAAAGTAACTTTTACGCGATTTTTTGTAAAATAATTAACAAAAGTTTCTAAATCTTTTACTAAAGGAGTATCCTTCATGTTTAAACCGGTTAAATCAATATATTCTTCCTTCATTCCAGAAGATACGGGGGTTATGGTTATTGAAATAGAGTAATCTTTTCTGGGATTACCTAATCTTTTTCTTTCCTCCAGAATCACTTCCCAGGGAGTTTTGTTATCAAGCTCTTCTTGGGGCTGGTTAAGCCATCTTTCTTGGCATCTTTTAACTGCTTTATCTAATTCATCCTGATTGGAATAATTAGCCGGATCAACCTCAGACTGGACATAGAACATCAAATCCTGGGTAAGTTCTTTTTCCTTTGAACCTATGTTTTGCTCATTAATTTCCTCGGGAGATTTTCCGCCAAACTCATCCCGAGAAGAAAGATTCCAGAAATCCATAAAAAGCTGTTGAAATTCTATCAATTCATCATTAGAGGAAAAATTAAATTTTCCCGACAACTCCCTCATTAGAGGGAAAGGATCGGTAATTCTATTTATTTTTTTTCTAAGATTCTTAATAGAAGGTGCCTTTTTACCCAAATGTTTTTTCAATAAATGCTTTAACTTCTTCTCTACAGACTCCAGATTTTTTTCCTCTTTAGGGGCTCCCCTAACTTTCTGAAAAAGTTCTTTCTCTATCATTAAAGGAGTAACTACTCGAGTAATATCAGGAGGGATATTTTTCCACAATCTTTTTAATATATAGGATGATTCTTTAGGATAGGTCAAGTTAATATTAGATAAGGCGTAATCTGTCTCGTAAGGTAAAATACGGCCTACAATATAATCTCCTTCTTTAAGTTTATGGGTCGCTCTATTTTCTCTTACTTTATATTCTTTCCCAGAAGTTAGGTCTTTGGCCATAAAGTAAAAACCAACTACAACTTTGGTAATGGTAAATGCGCTGAAGATATTGCCTTTAAATCCTAAAAAAATCTGTTGATCGTGTTTATTGTAATTAGATAAATTTTTCGATAAAAATACTTCTAAGGGAATCATTTCGTAATATTGAGAAATATAGGAGAACATGAAATGATCTGCAAATCTTAGTTCTGCCCAATTTTTATCATCAAAAGTTCTATAATACTTCTCAGGAGTAAGGGTAAAAAACTTTTCTCTTTCTTCAATTAATTCTTTATATAGGCGGAGATCATTTTCGCAAAATTCTATAATATCGAGAGTGAATTCATTAACCCTGGTAGCAGGTTTCATAATAATTTACCTACCTTTTAATTTTCATTCTTTATCTGTCTGCTTTCTGGGGTCAGGCTTCACACTTTCACATTTTTATCAATTTCTGCACTCGATTTGATGATGAAATCATTTTCCTTATATCTTCCATTTAATACATTGGTTACCGTTGAACTTCCGATTTCAAGAAAATCGGCTATCTCTTTGTTTGGTGTATTTGTATACTTTTTAAGAAATTTAATGTATAGCTTTCTGATATCTGATATTCTTTTAGATTTTGTGTTCCCTTTTATTCTGTTCATTTTTATTTCAGTGACCTCTTCAATGATTTTGTTTAATGCATCCTTTGCAATTTTATGTCTTTCTTCTATATTTTTAACCATTTCTGTTGTTTCTTCTTCAATATTCATTGATTGAATATCTTTTGATTCCAATTCAACAACAAAAGAGAGGTATCTCTTGATTGCTTTATTCTTCTTACCTGAAAACAGGGTTAAAGGAAAATCCACATCTGCCAGTACTGGGTTTCTCATATACTCCTTGTGACTGCTCCATTGGTAATTAATGCCATCGGTTAATTTTGAGCGAACCGGGTTTTGATGAATGTATCTGATTAATGAAAGCAAATAGGCATCTCTATCACATAAATAGGATCTATATCTCTGTTCAAATACATGACCGGTAGTTCTATTCTTCCGATTGTAATGCTGAGTAAAGACTTGTTGGATGCCTTGCATGATCTTTGATAAAGGAATATCGTTAACCTCTATTAACAGGTGAGCATGGTTATCCATGATGCAATAGGCGTACAATTTGAAACGATATCTTTTCTTATATTTTGATACTATTTTTTTATATTCTTCTTTGTTTTCCCTGTTCTTAAATATATATGCGCGATTATTACCCCGAACAATGACATGGTAAAGTGCACCCTCGTAATGGATTCTTAGTTTTCTGGCCATGTTTATCACCCATCTTCATTTTTCTCCAGTATATCACTATTTTGTGAACTTGTGAAGCCTGACCCCATTACCATTACTCGTTCTGCATATTCTTCTGATAGATTTGCTATAAGTTTCTTAACTGAAATAATCTTATCCACGCGATAAGCATTGCTTCCTGCAAAAGCAAATCCATCTTCAAGTTTCCCTTGTTGGGCATTAGTCAGAGCAAGAGCGATACAGTAAGGTGCTTTTTTAAAATTACAAGTCTTTAAACATTTCCAGGGACATTTAAAAGGTTTTCTAACTCCGGATGAAACCTCTTCCAGGAATTTGTTCTTTACTGCCCTTCCCGGCAATCCAACCGGACTATCAATTATCATTAAATCATCTTTTTGGCATTTTAGATAAGTTTCCTTGAATTTTATAGAAGCATCGCACTCATGAGTGGCCACAAATCTGGTAGCCATCTGTACTCCCTGAGCTCCCAGCTTAATATATTTGTAAATATCTGCACCGGTATATATACCTCCTGCGGCAATTACCGGAATATTTTTATCAAATTCGTTTTCGTAAGGTTTTATCACAGAAATCACTTCAGGCAATATTTTCTCTAAAGTAAAATCCGGGTTATTAATCTGTTCTTTTTTAAAACCCAGGTGTCCGCCGGCTAAAGGTCCTTCAACAACGACAGCATCAGGCACGTGATTATAATTTTTTTTCCAGTAGTGAAATACAATTTTTGCAGCCCGAGAAGATGATACAATAGGAACAACTTTAGTTTTAACTTCTTTTAATTTATTAGGAACTAAGATTTCAAGACCTCTTAGGGGCAAACCTGCTCCAAGAAATATTAAATCTGCCTTTTCCTCTACTGCAACCTTGACCATATCATAAAAATCCGAAAGAGCAACCATTATATTTACCCCAATAATACCCTTAGTCATCTCCTTCGCTTTTCTTATTACTTTATGTAAAGCCCTTTTATTCGCTCCACTAAAATTCTTAGCAAAGTCAGATTCAAGCATACCTATCCCGGCAGTTCCGATAACTCCGATACCCCCTGCATTTGCCACAGCAGATGCTAAACCTGATAAAGAGATTCCCACAGCCATTCCCCCTTGAATAATGGGAATTTTCGCCTCTAAGTTACCTATTCTTAATTTGGGAATTTTTTTAAAATTCATTTATTTAGCTCCTTTGCAGATAATGATTTAATAAAATCAATACACATTCCTTACCTATAATGTTCTCCTTAATATCAATAAAATATATACTAAATTATATTTCGTATCGCGTATTGCGTATCGAGTATCGCGTGAAGAAAAAGAACGGAAAAAAAAGCAATAATTATTCTTTTCTTTCATAGACTACCCCACTAAAGTTTACAATAATCTAAATTAATTTACTCTTTTCTACAATTATTTTTTTTGCTTCTAAAAATATCTCTTCGATTATTTCTTTACAGCTTTGTTCTTTTTTTACCAAACCAGCTGACTGCCCGGCCATTATCGAACCATAATCCATATCTCCTTCTCGAACTGCTCGATAAAGTGTACCTTCCCCTAATTCCTCATACTCTTCCAAAGTTGCTTTTCTTTTTTCCAGTTCTTGAAAATCTCTTGCCAGTCTATTTTTTATTATCCTAACCGGGTGACCGGTTGGCCTTCCAGTAACTATTGTACTAGTATCTCTGGCAGCAAGTATCTTTTGTTTATAATTTTTATGAATATTACATTCGTAAGCTACCAGAAATCTGGTACCCATCTGAAAACCTGAAGCCCCTAACATCCAGGCAGCTGCTAAACCTCGGCCATCAGCAATCCCACCGGCAGCTAAAACAGGAATCTTTATCGCATCTACTACCTGAGGAACAAGGGACATAGTAGTTAATTCTCCCACGTGTCCTCCGGCTTCACCACCTTCTGCAATCACTGCATCCACTCCGTCTCTCTCCATTCGTATAGCCAGAGCAACAGAAGGGATTACCGGTAATACTAAAATATTATTTTCTTTCCACATTTTTATATATTTACCAGGGTTACCAGCTCCGGTAATCACTATCTTAATCTCTTCCTCGACAGCAATACGGGCAATCTCATTAGCATTGGAATTTAAAAGCATAATATTAAGCCCGAAAGGTTTTTTGGTTAGTTTCTTTGCTTTATGAATCTCTTTTCTAACCCATTCACCTGGAGCGTTACCAGCGGCAATAACTCCAAGGGCACCGGCATTAGATACTGATGAGGCAAGTTCTGCATCGCTAATCCAGGCCATTCCTCCTTGAATAAGAGGATACTTTATTCCTAAAAGTTCACATACAACAGATTTAAACATTAACTCACTCCTTATATCCTTATATTGTTATTGTCCAATCTAATAGTGCGGCTCCCCAGGTTAATCCACCGCAAAAAGCAATCATTATCAGCCGATTCCCCGGGCAAAAAAAAATTTTTTCTTATGGGCTTCATTTATAAAAAATAAAGTTTCTCCTACTCTATGAAGAGCTATTTTATTTATTAACTGCTATTATAATCTATTATTAAAAGCAAGTATATATAATAATTCATTTCTTGTCAATATTTTTATCAGTATCGAGTTAAGAAAGCGAAAGAAAAGATAGAAAAAATAACATTCTTCTTTCTATCTAACTATTTCACTAAAGTTTACACTAACAGAAAGGAATGTTTTTAGAAAGATTTTGGTGTAAAAGCTAGAAAAAGGGGGCAAGCTGCTTTGGCCGATTAAATATAAAGATTCTTTTAAAAAGAATAGGTTAAGCCGATACTAATCATTCCTTTGGACCTCTGTTGAGTTCCCTCAGAAACATTTGAACCAAAGAGAGTGTCTTCTTTGCCAAAATAAATTACTGTACTAAGATTAAAACTTAGATTATTGCTTAATTGATTACGATATCCGGGTATAATAATTATACTCCTGTCATTTAAACTGGAAATGGCTATTAAATTAACTTGAGAAAATTCATCAATTTCATAATTTGCCATACCCAAAATTAGCCCTACATTTTCATTCAAATTGTTGGAGATATTTCCTACAAAAAAAGGTCCTAAGATAGAGGACAGATTATCTTTTTTCATAGATAAATATTCTAACTGAAAATATATCTTATTTCCCGCTTCAAAAAAATAACTATAATCACCACCGATTAGATAAGCTAAATCACCATCATCATTATCTTTAAAATAATACCCCAGGGCTCCATATACTCCCAATGGCCCCAAATCTCCTTTTGCAGTAAAACCTATTCTCTGGCTGGTCGGGATAATGCTGCCCATAAAATCTATTTCCGGTTCTCGGATATAATTCAGAGTAAGGTCATACCCTTCAATCATGGTTCTGCCTCTCAAGCCCCATTTAATATCCTGGCTGGTTTCAGGAAAAGCAGCTACTGCCGAAACACTAGTATTCCAATTTAGAGGGATATCGGCCTCTATCGCATCCTGATATTTGGCGCCGGTCTCTTCATCCATTACCATCGCCCCTAAAGTAAAATCAACCGGATTGAGCATTGAACCGAAAGACCAGGAAATGGGCTGACGACCCAGGGTTAAATGTAATTTCTCAAATTTATGTTTAAGATAAAGTTTTTTAATTAAATAATCAAATCCTCCACTCACAGGATTGTTAAATAAATATATTTCGAATTTAACCTGGGTATTGTTAAGGGTCGGCAAGAATAATTCTAAATCCAAACTTTCCTGCAGATAAGAGGAAATATTTCTTTCATTATCGATAATATTTATTAAAGAAGCGGCGAGCTCACCACCAATATCAATCCTGGCGGAAATTGGAATTGATGCCAAGAAGAAAATAATTATAAATAGAATGATGATGTTAAAATATTTTTTCACAATCAATTTGATTTCCTTAATTCAAAATTATTTTGTGTGGTATTTTAATCTACCTCAAGTTCTGCAAAGAAAATGTTTCTTCGGGAATTTCCAGATTAAATTTGATTTGAGTAATTATAAATTCGGTATAAGTATCTTTTCTCAACTTATTTTCCATTACTGAATTTGTGGGAACCCAGCGACCTTCAATTTGTTCTATTACGTTGGCTTTGGTTTCTTTTAATATACGGCCGCTTTTAGCATATAATTCTTCTTTTAAACCAATAAATCTTTCCTTATCTATCCAGGATATACGGCGGTAATAGGACACTTTTACTCCTTCTCTGGCAATACCTTCCAATACATAACAGGGACGGCCTTCGAATTCTTCTTCCTTAATAATTTCAAAATCATATAAATCGGTTAATTTATCTGCTTCCATAACATCCTGATAAGAAAAATCACTTCCCATCATCCCCTGGTTAAGCATATGACCGGATATTTTAATGATTTCCTCCGCATCAGGGAAGAACATCCATAGATCATCTTCTCTCTTAAGAAATTTTGTGTCTCTATCTTGCGGATTGGTAAATTCAACTAAAGAATTTTTCTTATCACTCAAAGCAACCATTGTTTTGGTTATTTTTCTGCTACCACTGACAATAATCATTTCTGCTTCCATTTGAGCTGTATCAAAATATTCATTATCATCTCTCTTGTTGATAATTTCCTCAGCAGTCATTTCTGCAGCAGTTACTATAATCAAACCTGAAAATAATATCAATATTATTATTCCTATCAGTAAAAACCCTTTAATTTTTCGCATCATTAACTCCCCTTTCTATTTAGTTAATTGGTTACTTAGTTAGCTAGTTTACTAATTTGCTAATTCACCAATTAGATTAGTCGTTGATTGAGTAATAGATAGGCGAGACGCCTGTCCTACTTCTTTTTTTACTATATACGATGTACGCGATACTATTTTATTCTGACTACTGGCTCCTGGCTTCTATCCCATAAACTCGCAACTCTTAATCTGTTACTCGTCACTTGTTACTGATTACTTATTACTTGTTTTGTCACTCATTACTCATCACTTGTTTTTAAATCTGCCTTAAGGCTTCGGTCGGTTCAAGTTTAGCGGCTTTTCTCGCCGGGATGACACAGGCAATAGTGACAACAATTACCCCTAATACAAAGCAAAAAACAAGATTCTCCAAACTGAAGACAGTGTAATAAATTGGACTCATCAAAAATTCCGTAGTATTCACTCCCTCAAATGCCGCGGAATAGTCGATACCGACAACGGAGAATATTTTGGTTAATATTCCACCTAGTACGGTACCAATAGCACTACCAAGTATACCAATAATTATTCCTTCTATGGTAAAGAGATATAATATTTCCCTGCTTTTCAAACCCAGGGCACTCATCATCCCAATTTCACGGGTACGTTCATTGACAATCATAATCAGTGTACTCACCAATACAAAACAGGCTAATATGATAATAAAAATATAGATAAAATTATATATTTTATCAGCTAAACCCAAAAGTTCAATCAAATCATAATCCTTATTCCAAAGTTGTAAGATATATTTTCCAGATTCATCTTCCCGGGAAAATAATTCATTGAGACCTGGTAAAAACGAAGCTGCTTTATCGCGATTTGTAGTAATCAAAAGTAATTCTGTTACCTCACCTGGCATTTCTAAAATTCTCTGAGCCTGGTCTAAGGGAAGATAAAAGATATTATCATTAATCATTGGGAGGGAGCTTTGTATCTTGCCCACAATTTTAAAGGTAGAACCTTTAAAGGAACCAAAAGGAGTGGTATAAAGAATAGTAACTTTATCTCCTACCCCACGTTTTAATTTCTTCAGCAGACCTGCTCCCATTACTACTTCCTTATTCCCCAGTTCAACCATTCTCCCTTCGGTTATGCTTTTATCTATTTTGGTAAATTTTATTTCTTCGTTAGGATCAACTCCCCATCCCATCATACCGACTAATTCATCTTCCAGGCTGACCATGGCACCAAATTCAAGTCGCGGAACAACCTGCTTTACCCCTTTCACTGATTTTATTTTTTCACTCATTTCTGAGTAGCCTTTACCATTAAACCCGTCTATAGTATAATTTAAAGACATAAGACGCTCTTTTAATTTGTATTCTTTATTAATAACTCGTATATGTCCGGCCTTATAGTTGATATGATTTTCAAAAGAAGACCCTAATACCCCACCTATTAATCCACGGGCAAAAACCACGGCAATAATAGCAACCGCAATAGCAATAATAGAAACTGATGTTCTTATTTTGGATCTGGAAAGATTTTTTTTAGCTAAATTCCATAAAAATTTCATTTTTTACCTCCCTACCTGTGCGTGTACTCACACAGACAGGCTTACCGATGATAAATTGCTTTTACCGGGTCTTTTTTAGCTGCCCAATATGCCGGTAATATACTGGATAACACTGCAATGATGACACCTAAAATAAATAAATAACTAAAAGCCGGATAATTCCAGGTTCCGTAAATTTTATCGAGAATGGGAATACCATATGCGGAAGCATCTCCGCCTATATATCCTATACTAAATCCGTATTTCACCAACCAACTCACGCCTGCAAATCCAAACAAGCATCCGGCTAATCCACCGAGGATGCCTATACCGGTTGCTTCTACCATAAAGACAAAAACAATCTCCCACTCTTTCATTCCCAGGGCTTTCATCATGCCTATTTCTGACGTTCTCTCCAGGGCAGACAGGATAATATTATTAATAATCCCCAGCATACCGATAAGAAGAACGACTGACATGATAGCTCCCATTCCGCCCTTTTTGGCGGCACTTAAAGCAATAACTGATGCGGCAGATTCTTTCCAGAAATATGCTTTTAAATCCAGGTCTTTATTTTTAAAACTGTCCGTCAATACTTTAGTAACTGTATCCTCATCTCCGAAAGCTGTTTTCAAGGCAAGCGTACTAACCCCATTACCCACGTTTAATGCCTGTTGGGCAATATCTAAAGGAACAAAAACCATCCCGTTATTAGTCATCGGATTGGGAGCTCTTACTAGACCTGCAATCTCCACATCAATGGTATTAAAGGTATTCTCTTTCGTTCTGACCAAAAGGGTAATGTAATCATTAATTTTTAAGTCCATCAATTCGGCTAATTTTGTTCCTATGACTGCTTTTGATTCGCCCGGGGAAAACATCGAACCCTTAACGATATGATTTTGAGTTGCAAAAACTTTGTTATATTGCTCAGGAGATATGCCTAAACCCAGAACCGCTACTTCATCAATCCCATTATTAAGGTTGGCTTTAAATCTTAGCTCAGGAGAGACCCCTAATATTCCATCTGTATTCTTTATACTCTCTTCCATATCCTGATTTAAATAAATTAAATTTTCCAGGAGTAGCTCTTTTCTATCTTCCCAGTATTCAGGATAAGCCACCTGAATATTCCCTGTATCGTAATTCTTTATATTGTCAAAAGACATTTCTTCCATACCGTTCATAAGAGAATCCATAAGTAAATAACTGAAAAATGCAAAGGCAATCACCAGAATTGTAAGTACATTTCTCCTTTTCTGGCGGGTTAAGTTTTTTAGCCCGAGTTTAAAGATAAACATCTTTTAGCTCCTCCTTTCATCGGCAGAAATCATACCATCCTTCAGGTTAATAAATCTGTTAGCATGTTTCATTACTGCAGGATCATGGGTGGAAAAGATAAAAGTAGTTCCTAATTCCTTATTCATTTTCCTCATAATGTCGACAATATTGGCGGCAGTTTTAGAATCAAGATTAGCAGTTGGTTCATCCGCTAAAACAATCTTAGGCTCCTTGACTAAAGCACGGGCAATAGCTACTCTCTGTTTTTCTCCACCGGAAAGTTCATTGGGTCTTCGGGATTCCAATCCCTTAAGCCCCACTTCGGCCAACGTTTTCAATACTTTTTCTTTCATTTGCAATTCCGATGAATGGTCAGTCAATCTGATGGCAAATTCTACATTTTCGTAGGCTGTTAAAACAGGAATCAGGTTGTAGGCTTGGAAGACAAAACCGATATTGAAGCGCCTGACCATGGCAAGGTCTTTTTTAGAAAGATCGCTTACTTTTTTCCCACTTAAGCTAACCTCCCCCTCTGTGGGCGTATCCAAACAACCTATCATATTTAGAAGCGTAGTTTTTCCTGAACCGGAAGGGCCAAAAATAGTGGTAAATTCACCTTCCTCTACTTCCAGATCCACACCTCGCAAAGCAGGCACTTTTATTTTCCCTTGCTGATAAACCTTTTTCACCTTATTTAATTTCAATAAAGCCATTTGCTTTTCCTCCTTTACTAATCCTGAATTCTATCATAAATAACCTCTCTCTTTATTCGCTTTAATTATCCTTAATCTTTTATGTTTTTAGTTTCTTTTGAAAATTTTTCAACATTTTCCGGTTGACTATATTAATAGCTCCCTTTTTGGCTCCCAGGATTCTTTCCATAGCATCTTCGTAAACCTCAATCTCTTTTACCATCTTATCCATATTTTCGGGTTTTTTGTCCAATTCTAAAAGAAGTTTACTCGTTGTATCACCTAATATCGACCCTAACTCGAAGAATAATTTGGCTGCTTCATAGGGATAAGGAGTGTTAAATAATTTTTCTTTTACTCCTTGTTCTATAATTTTAGCAAATTCAGGTACTACTAATTCTACATTGCTTTTGTACACTTTATATCGGAGGATTAAATTATCCTTTTCATATAGAATTTTTAACATCAGTTTTATCAGTTGAATATTCTCTAATTTTATATTACCAGCGACAGAGTAAGCTTTTTCCAATTTACTGATAGCATCTAAATCCTTCTTTTCAACTATTTTTTTTATTTCTATCTGAATCTTATCGGCCATTCTCTTAACTAATTTATCCAGCAAATCTTCTTTGGATTTAAAATAATAATAAAAGGTACCCTTGGCTACACCTACTTTTTTAATAATCGACTCTACTGAAGTCTGTTTATACCCTTTGGTAAGAAAGATTTCCTGAGCTGTATCAAGAATTTCGTTTTTTCGTTCGTGGTATTCTTTAGTAATTCTTGCCATAATTCGTTCTCTCTTTTCTTTTTTCTTTTATAGACTGACCGTCAGTCTATATATAACACATTCATTTTTTCCTGTCAAATCTATATTCGTATTGCGTATCGAGTATCGCGTATCGCGTTAAGAAGATAGAAAAAAATCAGGGAAAATAAGAAGGATAAATAATTCGTATCTCGTATAGCGTATTGCGTGAAGAGAAAAAAGCAAGTAGGGGCGTATTGCAATACGCCCCTACAATGATGGATTCCCGCTCCCCGATCAGGTCGAGGGCAGGTTTCGTGGGAAATGACATTGGCAAAGCCAAAATTACATTACCACCGTCATAGATGATGGATTTCCAAGTTTAACTAAATATAAAAAAGTCAGGGGTAAAATTTACCCCTGACTTTTTTATATTACAAATATCTAATCCTTTTCTCATTTTGGAAAGTTACAAAAATTAGTTAGTAGTAATTATTTTTAGTTTACCAAATACTGCGTTTGCTTCAATTTCTAAATATCCTTGATTAGTGCTAATATCACCTATTCTATATTTTTGGGAACTAAATATCACTGATGACCTATCCGGTAATTCCAATTCACCAAAGGCAGAACTCGCTTTAATCAATGTTGGGACATCAGGATTAAGGATAACTTTTCCCTCTGCGAATATGGTATTAACTTCTATCTTCTTCACCTCATCTTCTATCTTTACTTTTGATAAATCGACTGTACCCGAGGAAAATATAATATTATATTCATCCTGAACTTCTGAAACCCTGATTATTCCTTCTCTAAAGATAATGCTTCTGCTATCTTGAAAACCAAAACCATTAAAAAGGATAAATACTCCGAATAAGACAATAATAATTCCTATTATTAATTTAAATATATTGATATTAAAGTTAAAAAAACTATTCAGAAGTAAAATTATACCTACTGTTAAAAATATAATTCCCATAAAAACTCCACCAGATAATCTCATTTTCCCCTCCTCTTTATTTCTAATGGATGGTAATTTCTCTAACTTACTTCATTCTTATCTTAAACAATATATAGCTTGATACCAATATTTTTAATAATTTCTTCACACTCTTTAGAAATTCCTGAATCGGTGATAACAATATCAAAATCGGTAAGGTCAGCAAAATGTGAAATTTTAATTTTCCCAAATTTTGAAGAATCTACTAATAAAATTTTAGTATCCGAAGATTCAATAACTGCTTTCTTAGTTTCCTTCTCATAATCAGTCGCGCAGGTAACTCCTAATTTTTCAGAAACGCCTGCAGCTGAAATAAAAGCCTTATTAGCCCTTATCTTTTTTATTACCCCTATCCCTTCCGGGCTTTCGAACATTAAAGTATTATTATGAAAATAACCTCCCGGGAAAACCAATTTCCAATTCTTATTTTCATATACATTAAACAAAATATTCAATGTATAGCATATAATAATAAGGGGCATATTCTCTGGGATAAATTTAGGGAGGTTTTCGGTAGTAGAACCAGTATCTATTACAATTACATCATTGGGTTCTACCAAAGAAGCGGCTTTTCGAGAAATTTTTATCTTCTCTTCTAACATCAAGGATTCTGCAGTTTGAATTAAATATTTTTCTTCATCTTTCTCTACAGTTGTATTTCTCTTTAATATAGCACCACCTGGAATAAGAGTCACAATATTTTCCTTAGATAATTCCCTGAGATCTCTTCTAATGGTCATCTCGGAAACTTCTAATCTTTTAGACAAATCTTTAATATTCGCAAAACCATCAATAGATAATCTATTTAATATATAATTAGTCCGATAATTTTTACCTGCCATATCATCTCTCTCTTTTTTATGATTATAAAATTCTTGCTAAGCCGGTTCCTTTTATATTTGCGGCATTGGCTTCATCTGTATCCAGATGAAAGGCTAACTTACTTTTTTGAGAAACCCTGATTACTACATCTTTATAAATAACTCCATGTTCTCCTGAAACTTCCACCTTAACTCTATCACCATTCTTTACCTGATAATATTCTGCATCTTTAGGTGCCATGTGGATATGACGAGCGGCTCGAATAGCTCCCTCTGAAAGACTTAAAACACCTTTTGGTCCGATAAAAATGATGGGCGGAGAGCCTTTTATATTCCCCGATATTCTGGTAGGAAGATCTAATCCTAAAAAATATCCATCGGTAATAGATAATTCTACTTGCGTATATTCTCGAAGGGGGCCAAGAATCCTTACTTTTTCAATAACTTTCATATCCGCGCCAACTATACTAACCCTCTCGTTGCTGGCAAATTCTCCGGACTGAGATAAATCACGCAATTTGGTAAGCTCATAATCCTTTCCATATAAAATATCCAAAGAATCCCTGGTTAAATGAACATGATGATTGGATATCTCTACGGGGATAGAAAAAAGATGAGATGATTCTTCTTTCGGTTTTATTTCTTTGTAAATCGTTTCAGTTATCACATCTACAAGTTTTTTATAGTCTTTCTCTTCCATTTTTCATCATCCTACATTATTTTATTTTAAACACTAACAATCTTTACACTGGCACTACAGCCCAGCCGGGTTGCTCCGGAGCGAATCATTAGTAAAGCATCTTCGTAAGTACGGATTCCGCCTGCCGCTTTAATACCCATTTTTGGGCCGACTGTCCTGCGAATCAGAGCAACATCATGGGCAGTAGCCCCGGCAGCAGAAAAACCGGTTGAGGTCTTTACAAAGTCGTAACCAACTTTTTTTACTAATTGAGAAGCTATTACTTTTTCCTCGTCTGATAGTAGACAAGTTTCAATAATTGCTTTGGTAGTCGTAGTACTTCTGCAAGCCCTTAGCACTGCTCTTAAATCTTCTTCTACGGTTTTAAGGTCACCGTTTCTTAAAGCCCCTACATTAATCACCGTATCTATTTCATCAGCTCCGTTTTCTATGGCATTACGAGTCTCATAGGCCTTGGTCCTGCTGTCTGTTGCCCCTAATGGAAATCCCACGACAGCGCAGACTTTAACTCCGGTCCCCCTTAATTTCCTGGCACAATATTCCACCCAGGAAGGATTAACACAAACCGTATAAAAACCATACTGAACAGCTTCTTCACATAATTTTTTCACCTGAGCCTCTGTTGCATCAGGCTTTAACAAAGTATGGTCAATATAAGGTGCAAGGTCAGCAGGGGTGTTGATTTGTATCTTGCAACCCTCGGAAGAACTCTTTATATTTTTATTACCCGAATCAGATTTAAAAGAAAGACTATCAGAAGAAGATGTCTTCTTTAACTTTGATATTATTTCATCACTAATCTTATCTATCAATTCTTTTTTATCCATCTTATCTATATCCATAATTTTACACCTCCTCTTTTCAAATTTTTATTGATTTCTTTCTACAGCCATTATTTTATTAACTCTTTTCCAATGTCTTCCGCCGGCAAAAGTAGTTTCCAGCCAGAGTTTTACCATTTCGCGTAATTCATCGGTAGTGTGTAATGGGCCGCCTAAAGTCAAAACATTTGCATTATTGTGTTCTTTGCTATTTATAATTGTTTTTTGGTTATAACATAGAGCTGCCCTTACCCCTTTAACTTTATTACAGACCATTGAAGAGCCAATTCCGGCTCCATCAATCATAATGCCCCGGTCGCATTCCCCGCTGGCCACCTTCTTAGCCACTTTAAGGGCAAAATCAGGATAATCCACACTATCTTTACTAAAAGCCCCGACATCTGTAACCCGATACCCAATATTACGCAAATAATCTCTAATAACTTCTTTGGCCTCAAATCCACCATGATCTGAACCAATAGCAACACACTCCACTTTATCCCGAACATTACTGGGAACAGGCTGGACTTTTTCAGGGGTAGTGGCAGAATACAGCCCACTAACCACATTCCGGATAATTTTTATTCGATTTATGCTATCAGTCATTTTATTTAACCTTACTATCAGCCTTATTTAATTGCGTCGACAATTCCTACAATCATAGTTCTTACCGGGGCAGTTGAATTATTCATAATCAAACGGGAAGAATTCCCTTCATCAATCACCAGGACCGTATCTCCCACCCCTGCCTGGACAGTATCCAGAGCCAAAACACTTTCCCCTTGCGGCTCTTCTTTATCATTCACAGGTTGAACGATTAAAATCTTATATCCCTGATAAATCGGAAGCTTTATAGTGGAAACTACGTTACCGATCACCTTGCCTAAAATCATAATTATTCTCCAATATTTACCTGATCAACTATACCCATAATAGTCAGATCAGAAGGGTTGAACCAATTTTTAAGCCCTAAAGCCGCCTCTCTGCCGCCTTCATAGAAAACAATATCATTTATACCTGCCTGAACCGTATCGCAAGCCACTACAGGATCACCAATTTCTTCTAATTTTTCATTAAGAGGCTGCAGCAATAATAGTTTTATATCTTGAAAAGATTCTACTTTCTGGGTACAAACTACATTACCAATTACCTTTCCTAATTTCATCTCTAACCTCCAAATCTTCAACTAATAAAAATTACATTTATTGTATAGGAATTTCCTTTTTCCCTAACACCTAATTCGTATCTCGTATATCGTTAGCTGGTTAGTTGGTTACCTGGTTAACTAGTTAACTAGTTGAAGAATTAATACTAAACTAATTAACTAATAAGCCTGTTAACTAGCTAACTAAATGCTAATGACTAATTTAACTTTAAACAATTCTAAAATAACCGACTAAGACACAACGTCTTTCCCGGGTAAAAGTTCTTGCCCGGGTTAATCCTTCTCCGGTAGGAGTAGCAATAGTAAAAGAAGTATAACCGGCTCCCCCGAATCCTAAACCACTATAATTTGCTCCATTTTTTATGAAAAGAGAACAATTCATCAATTTAGCCATCCTGGAAAGTTTAGCAATATTCCGGGAATGAATAGATGCAGTATGTCTAAAATTATGCTCACACTGCACGGCAAAATCTATAGCTTCATCAACATGGTTAAAACGAACCAGGGGAATCACCGGTAAAAGCTGTTCAGTCCAGACTAAAGGATGATAACGGTCTACTTCGCAAAGTAATATTTTGGTCTGTTCGGAAATGTCTAACCCGATATCCCGGGCAATTACACTGGCGTCTTTCCCCACATATTCTTTGTTCGATGCTCCTTCATGTCCGGGCTTTCCCGGGTCAGCAATCACCAATTTAGTCACCTTTTCAATCTGCCCACCTTTTAATTCATAGGCACCATTTTTTACCATCTCTTCTTTTAATTTATCGGCAATTTGAGAAACTGCTAAAATCTCCTTCTCGCAAACACAAACAATATTATTATCAAATCCTGCTCCGTTCACAATATCACAGCCGGCTTTAACTAAATCGGCGGTTTCATCAACCACACAGGGAGGATTTCCGGGACCAGCAGCAATGACTTTCTTATCACTGTTCATAGCTGTCTTAACTACCGCCGGGCCACCTGTAACCACTAATAATTTAATCTTAGGATGTTTCATTAAAGTTTGAGCTGAATCGATAGTCGGATTGCCAATAGCACACAGAACATTGGGAGGACCCCCGGCTTTTACAATCGCCTGATTGATTAAGGAAACAGTAAAGCAGGAACTTTTTTTAGCCATAGGATGGGGATTGAAAACTACCGAATTCCCACCGGCAATCATGCTTATTCCATTATTAATAACTGTGGAAGTAGGGTTAGTAGAGGGGATAATGGAACCGATAACCCCATAAGCTGCCCGTTCCGTTAAGGTCATTCCATTATCATCGGAATAAGCTGTAGGTTCGAGGTCTTCTACCCCCGGCGTTTTTAAAGCAGCCAATCTATTTTTTTCAATCTTATCTTCTACTCTGCCAAAAGTTGTTTCCTCTACCGCCAATTTAGAAATTTCTTCCAGGTTGCTCATAGTTATTTTGCGTATGCTTCGAATTATTTCTCTACGTTTTTCGAGAGTTAATTTCACCAGTTCGAGATGAGCAACTTCAGCACCATCAACAGCAGCATTTACCTCTTGAAAAATACCATCCTGCCCTGAACAAGGTCTATTTAATGAACTATCTAATATTTTTTTATCACTTTTAGTGCTTTCTAATTTATTAAGCACACTTTCAATTATTAATTTCAAATCTTTTTCGTTTATTTCCATAATTTACCACCTATGTGTAAATTTCTGTTTTATCTTTAATAAATAAAATAAGGTTTAATCTCCGGATGGGGGTTAGGAATAACGACCTCTTTACAAAGCAGACCTTTATCACCTATAATCTTTACTGCTGCCTTAACTGCAGCTTCTACCTCATCTATATTTCCTATCATTTTAATATAAGATTTACCGCCCATCCCCACAGCCAATCTAACCTCGCTAATTAGAACATTGGCAGTCTTGGCAGCTATGTCGGCAGCTTCAATACTGGCAACTACCGAAAAAGATTCTACTACTGCCACAGCATCCCAAATTTTACATTCAACCGTACCGATAATTGCCGGAATAATCTGAGAGTGTAAATTGGGAATAAATAATTCATCAACTATGTAACCTTCTCCAATTTCCTTGCCAGCGGTAAGAGAAGCATCGACTGCTGCCACATCACCGGTAAAGAGAACTACAAATTTTCCCGGACAAATCGTCCTCGCATCTATTACTTTCACCGAGGCAGCTTTTACTATGCCATCTAAAGCCTTTATCCCTATTGCTATACTGTTAAATTCTAATACGCCAAGAACGATTATATCCATATCTTACCTATCTTTCATTATTATTTTTTAATAATAATCCTTTCCTCATCAATATAAGTTATTCTGCCTTTAATGCTGGAGTGTAACCGAGCACCCAATTTTCCCTTGGGAATTTCCGCAATAAGATCACCCTCATTTACTTGTTCACCGATTTTCACTACAGGCTTCGAAGGAACACCCGTATGTTGTTTGAGTAAAACCTCCACTTGATCGGGGTCGGTTTCTATTACCGCTAATGGATGCAGGCCATCTTCATCATACTTATCTAATCTCAAGCGATTTTTAATCCTCGAACTGGGGATATTTCTATATTCTTTCATCTCTCTTAGATTTTCTTCTTTCCCCGAAAACTTGGGTTGATAGCCGGCTGCCAGAAGATTTTCCTTAATTTTTTGATTTATAATGCGAGGGGATAATTCCATCGGACAGGCGAATACCTCACAAAGCCCGCATTCACTGCATAGAAAAGCATTTTGAATTATTTCATACGGAAGATCGAGTCCAAAGTTTATCTGTCTCATAATCTTATGGGGATAAAGCTCGTGACCTAATAAATAACGAGGACATAAGTCAGTACAATAACTGCATTGACAGCAGGCAGCTTTGCTTTGCTTGATAATATACTCAATTCTTAAAGTCTTCTTTAAAACTAAGGGATGGTCCCGAGGTAAAACCAGAATCCCGGTGGTAGTTTTAATTACTGGCGTATCAAGATCAAAGACTACCTTGCCCATCATAGGTCCCCCCACAATGACTACAAAATCTTCTATCGTAGGTTCACAAAGATTAATAATTTCCCGAAAAGAAGTACCAATTCGTGCAATTATGATACCCGGTTTTTTTACTTCTCCTATACAGGTTAGTGCCCTTCTGGTAACCGCATTACCTTTTTCTGCCATATACACATTTCTTAAAGTCTCTACATTATTTACCAAGCAACCTATATCCGGAGGAATCCCGCCTTCCGGAATAACTTTGCCGGTAATTTCCTGCACCAGGATAAACTCATCACCGACCGGATAGTAATCCTTAAGAAGGAATAGCGATATATTTTTCTTTCCGGCTATAACTTTTTTTATATTTCCTGCAATGGATAGGTCTTTTTTTTTCAGGGCGATTACCCCTTTTTTTGCACCAGTCGACTGCATAATTAACTCTAAACCTTTTACTACCTCTTCTCCTTGTCTTTCTATAATATATTTATCATTGTAAAGAAGAGGTTCGCATTCCGCTCCATTTCCAATTACTACATCATATTTGTTTGCCACTTTTATATGGGTGGGGAAACCGGCACCGCCAGCTCCTACTACTCCCATATCCTTTAGCACATTTTCTAGTGCCATAAGTCATTCCCCTTCTTATAAACTATATCTCCTATTTTTTAAAAACAATTTTATTGTGTTCTTCTACCATATCGACAATTCCTACGATTACACAATCGACTGGTTTCTGATAGGTGCTTTCTGTCTGTCTTGCTGAACTCCCCTGAGATATTATTACTATCTCTTCTACTCCCGCTCCGACAAGGTCTACTGCTACCAAATAATTATCATCTACCTCTCCTTTGTAATTGCAAGTTTGAGCAAGAAGACATTTCTTTCCTTTTATTCCTTCATCTATTTGGGCACTAACTATAGTCCCCACAATTTTACCAAATATCATCTCAACCTCTTTTTAATTAATTTCTTGAAATTTTAGGAATAAATAAATTAGTTGATAGTTTAAAACTCAAAACTTTTTCCGTTTAAAGTATTGTTTTTTAAGTAGGGGTCGGATTTATCCGACCCGTTTTCATTACGGGTTCGATGAATCGAACCCCTACGAAAAAATCCCTAAACAATTTAATTATTTTTTATACACATATTCCCCGTTAATATCTATAGAATCGACGATAGATATTATAGTTGCATCACTCGGTTTGCCTTCAGTAGTAGTTGTCATCCGGGAACTACTTCCGGCTGCATAAAAGACTACTTCCCCTAATCCTGCTCCCACGCTATCCATTGCTACCAGATAATCACCTTTCCCCTGCATGTTCGAAGGATTAATTTTCTCCAGAAGTAAAAATTTTATGCCCTCAATTTTCGGTTCTTTTCTGGTTGATACAACCGTACCCACTACTTTTGCCAATATCATATTTTTTCCTCCTATATTATGGGCGAATCAATTAATCAGTACTCATTTTTTCTTTTTTACCTTTGACCGGGCCTCTGCCTAAAGGAAGAACTTTATCTACATTGCTATGTGGTCGTGGGATAATATGAACAGAAATTACTTCGCCAACTTTTTGAGCAGCGGCGTTTCCTGCATCCAGAGCAGCTCGAACAGCTGCTACATCTCCACGTACGATTGCAGTATTATATCCACCACCAATTTTTTCATAGCCCACCAAATCTACCCTGGCTGCTTTCACCATAGCATCTGCTGACTCTACCATTGCTGCAAAACCTCTTGTTTCAATCATTCCTAATGCATCTGTATAAACTTCCATCTTTCTTTTTACCTCCTTAATGTTATTTTTTTAACAATTTATTTTACTTTTGTAACATTTTAACATATTATTATTTTCATGTCAACACTTTTTTGGCTATTTTTTTAAATAATTAATATTTTTATAATTTTTAAATCTTTTTATTTAAAATATCTCTGTTGATATAAAAAAGCTGTTGTTTAGCGGATTAAAGAATTAATAAATTTATTTCTATTATTCTTTTATTCTTTGAAGTTTTATAATTGAAAAATTAATGGATTGTAAAAGAAGTTAAAATAAAATAAAGTTATCTTTGCCTTTGAATCTTCTCTAAATACCCACTCTCTCTAAAAAATTCAAGAGGATCTAAAGGTACACCCATCTCTTCCCTTACTTTAAATAAAAGAGGTGTTATATCAGTTTCAAAAGCTTCAGTTATTATCTTCTCAGCCATAATTATATCTTCAGCTTGCTGGAATTTTCTTAAGGATTTCCTATCTACAATTAGAGCTTTTGCATATGTTTTTTGAATATTTTCAACACTTTGAAGCATTTCTTCAATTTTTGGTTTAAGATTGTGACATTGGTCTATCATATAAGCTACATTCAACTTTATTCCATCCTCTTCTGCTGATACTAATTCATTAAAAATAAGGAAAAGCTCATAAGGATTTATAGAGCCAACTGTAAGGTCATCATCAGCATATTTTTTATTATTAAAATGGAATCCCCCTAATTTTCTCTCATCCAATAGATATGCTACAATCTGTTCTATATTGGTACCTAAAGCATGATGTCCTAAATCAACTAATACCATTGCCCTTTTTCCTAATTTTAAGCACAAATTATAGGCGGTACCCCAATCAGGTAGGTCAGTATTATAAAAAGCCGGTTCAAAGAATTTATATTCTATAAGTATGCGCATATCATCTTGTAAATTATCGTAAATCTCTTTTAAGCTTTCTTCCAATCTATGCTTTCTTCCTCTTATATCATCCTGGCCAGGATAATTAGTTCCATCGGCTAACCACAGAGAAATATCCTTAGATTTAAGTATCTTTGCAATTTCTATACACTCCAAAACATGATTAATTGCTTTTTTCCTTATTTTTTCATCGGGGTTACAAAGGCTTCCAAATTTATAATCCGGATCCTGAAATAAATTAGGATTTATCGCTCCTGGCCTTATTCCCAAAGAAAGAGAATATTCCAAAAGATCATTCCAGTTTTCTGTCATATCCCAGGGAATATGCAAGGCAATAGATGGGCATATGCCGGTGATCTTGTGTACTTCTGCTGCGTCCTGAATTTTTTCTTTTACACTCTTCGCAGCTCCTTTTTGCTTAAAAATTGCAAAACGAGTTCCTGAATCTGAATAACCCCAACTTGGAGTCTCAATCTTTAATGCCTTTAACTTTTTCTCAATTTCACTTACATTAATTCCCTTTTTCTCCAAAGAGGACTTCAAAATTTTATAACTTGTTTTATAATCTCTCATTTTAATTAGGGCAAATAACCCTATTCCTCCTTTCTTGCCTCCTAAAATTATTTTGTTAGAACAATTTTTACTTTTTCCGGAAGATCTACTATCTCCAAATCTTTTTCTACGGTAGATTTTTTGAGAAGAAGGATAAATTTCATTTCAGGAGTAAGAGTGAAAGAAAGCCAATGCCATACTCCCGGGGCAAGAAAAAATGAAGAAGACCCATCTATATAGAAAGCCTCAATAGAATTTATATCTGGAACATTTCTGTCTGGATTTGCAGGGGCAAGACAAAAAATTCCTACTCCTGACACAGGGATAAAAGCCTCTAAGGTTTCCTGATGCCTTTCCATCTTTTCTAAAGAAAATTTTCTATCTTTCCTTTCAATCTCTAAATAACCAACAGTACCCTCTTCCCCTAACGAAGAAATATCTGCTACTTTATGCCAGTAATTATGATATTCTGAAAAGGTAGCAGGAGACTCTTTAAATGAGGGAACTACTATAGTGCCAAATTTTGTGAAATTTTCTAGCGCCGGATATTTCACTTTTATTTCCATTTTTTCCTCCCCATATTTTGAATATTTTTAAAAGAATAATTTTATGTATAATTAACAAATTATTTGAAATAATTAACAATTTTAGAACTCTAATAAATATAATACGACATAAATTCAAAAAATCCTTCTTTTGTTTCTAATCTTTTTAAAAATACTTTTAAAAAAGTTAAAAAAGTTATTTTTATCACAATTTTTTTTACAAATATCATAATGTACCAGATATTAAGATAGTACAGAAAAATATTATTTGTGTTTTTCAATTTTAAATTTACTTTTAAAACAATAAAATTTCCAATTACATTGATGTTACAACATAGTAGACACAGAGTCCTAATTGGTTTCTTTTATTAACTAATGCACCCTTGCTCCATCCCCTTTGATATTTCTTTAAACGGTGACAAAACATCGTATCTGAATAATTAGTTATTGGATTGGAATAAAAGGTATACCCTCTAAAGTTAGCAGCAGCTATTGAATCTCTAAGCTTTACTTATCGTGATGAAGAGACAAACTTACTTTCTTTATAAACTCAAAATCTTTAAAAATAAAAAAATTAATCATTTAATACTCTTTTAATACGTGGATCAGTAAATATATCACTAGCATCATCACTTGGAGAAGAAAATTCTGAAATAACTGCTCCCTTTTTACCTGCCTGAAACCAATGGAGAATATTTTTATCTATAGTATATTGATCTCCGGGTAATAGGATAATTTCATGATATACAGAATAATATTTTTCATCTCCTGCTGGAGGATGAGTCTTCAGATTTTCGGTTTTCTCACCTTCTATATAGAGGTATACCTTACCATATCTACAACGAAATGTTTCCCTTTTTCCCTCCATACCATTATGATCAGGATGACGATGTTCAGGACAGGTTTGATGAGGAAACAAAACCATTTCTTTTGCACAATACCTCGAGTTATTTACATATACTACTAAAACAATTCCGGTTCTTTCAAAATCATTTAAACCAAGATCGACAATTTCCATATTTTCTTTCTCTTGTGAAGAAAGAACAATACCTGCTCTTTGAAAGTATTCAAGAGCTTTTGCCTTTATTCTTTCTTTTTTTTCTTCTCTCATTTTTCTCCTTTCCTATTCTCATTACTTTTTAAAATTAAAAAATAATTATCTAACCCCGTCTTGGGGACCCTTCCATATCTTATATTGACAATCATATTTCCAATTGTTTGTCGATACAGAAAGTGGTAGGCGCTCCCACCCAGACTCTACTCTCTTTACAACTTCAGGCAAAGGTCGAATTCCTCCGGTAGCATCGACCGCTTCTACACAACAGGCACCTACTGCAGTAGCTAAGGTAATTACCTTTTCTGGTTCTCCTCCATTTAAAAGTTGAGCTAAAAATCCAGCAATAGTAGCATCCCCGGTTCCGGTAGTTCCTTTAACTTTTGTAGCAAAACAAGGAGATAAAAGATGACGATAATTCCACTGGCTGGGGTTAATTATCCTCGATAAATTACTTTTTTCTATTTGGTGTGTTCTCAAATATAGACCCTGGTTACCAAGTTTTATTGCAACTACACTTGCTCCATAATCAATTAATTGCTTAGCTATTTGATCTAATAGTAAAACATCAATTCTTTCTTTCTTCTCTGAAATTTTATAAAATTTCTCCGGATTTAGCATATACAACAATTCATCAATACTGGGCATAAAAATATCTACCATAGGTAAAACATTTTTAAAAAATTTATACCAATCTATTTTACCGGCAGGAGATTCAGGATCTGGCATAGCCATATCCAAACTGGTAATTATATTCATCTTTCTAACTTTTCGAAACATTTTTACCAGTTCTTCTCCCGCGTTTTCGTAAAATTTCTTCATTAAAGGAGGGTATCCGAAATGGAATATGCAGCCGCTTTTTATTTTTTCATAAAGAATATCATTCGCAGTAAAGGTATGATTAGGTCCAGGATAATGTAAAAAGACCCGATCAGTATCTGGTGGGTTTAAAACAATAGTATAAGAAGAAATCTCATCTTTGCTAATAATCATATTTCCCACCAAAGTTTTGTCTTCTTTCTGTAAAATCTCTAAAATAACCTTCCCAAAGGCATCTGACCCAATTTTTCCTAACAAAGTTGTACTAATACCCAATTTTTTAAGAGTTATTCCCGCATTTGCAACAGCTCCCCCAGTTGATAATTTTAATCCCGCCATTTCCAGAATATGTCCAGGAACAATATTTTTAATAGTTCCTGTCCTCCAATCCGGTATAATATCTAAACAAATATGACCAGCAACTATTATATCCATAAAATTCTCCCATTTGAAAAATATAAAATATTTTTGTTAATTTAGATTCCTTTTGTTATTTCTTTCATAATTTTTGCTTCTTTCTCCTGATGACTAGATAAATGACAAACACTTCTTAATATATTTTCTAATCCCCTTGGATATTCTCGCTCAAAAAATATTTTATCCAGGGGATACATTTCCCCTTTCTCGTCTTTTGCTTTAAATTCTAAAGCAGCATAAAATGCACTTTTGATCTTATTATAAGGGGTACCTTGTTCTTGCGCCAAAAGCATTGGTCCTACTAATCTTTCATTTTTATCTAACTTACGATACAAATCTCTACCTACTCGAAAAATAGTATCTCCTAATGATCTATTTTGAAATCTAAAAAGTAGATCATCAATATGGTTTTGTAAATCCTGTAGAGTTAGATCCTTAGGATATGCCCTACTCAAAGCCACTGCTGATTGGCTCATACATTCCCGCACAGTTTTATAAATTTCCGATACTTCTAATGCTTCATATATAAAAGTCATTTCTGAGTCATATTGATAGCCAAAATAAGCTGACGCAGAATGACCAAGATTATGGATGAAAAGTTTTCTATCTACATAGGCTTTGATATTTTCAACAGCCCAGAGATCCCTAACCTGAGGAAGGGGATTCTTAAACCCTTTTTTATCTACAATAAGAGTATTATAAGGCTCGGCATATATCCACACCAAATCCCTTTTTTTATCCTCCTCTTTTATAAGAGGAACCATCTTCCCTATACTTGATTCTATTAATCCAACCAATTCATCAAACGGATACTCTTGTGGAAGATAAATTTTTAGTTCCTTTCTAAAATAGTCTGCTGCATTCCTCAAATTCTCGGCAATAATAATATCTAAAGGATTTTTTCCTCTCTCTTTATATCTTAATTGAAGCCCTTGAGCAATTACCGGAACAATTTGGAGTAAGGCATGTTTTCCGACTGCTGTAGCAATAATATCCGCATCTGCTATTTCCCGAATAACTGCCTCTTTATCAAAACTATCTATAGCCCTTATATTTTCTATTAAAATAATTTCATCGGGAAGTTCATTCCTCTTTATTATTAATTTATATACTCTTTTTTTATTTAGTTCCTTTACCAACTCTTCATTAATATCAACAAAAACGACTTCGTATCCCGAGCGGGAAAATAACTGACCAATAAATGATCTCCCAATATTCCCTGCCCCAAATTGAATCATCTTTTTTTTATTCATCATTCTCTTCCACGGCTCTATATAAAATAATTTTCTAACTTATTATATGGAATTATATGGAAAATTGAGACCTCAACCAAAAATTACTTTTTAGATGCATTTCTTTTTATACTATTTTATTATTCGACAATATATTTAAAAATCCTTCTTTTTCAAATAAAATAAAAAAGCTCTTCAATATTCAAACTAAAGGGCTGGTATTTTCTTTGCTCCCCGGGTAGGATTCGAACCTACAACCCTCCGGTTAACAGCCGGATGCTCCACCGTTGAGCTACCGAGCAAGGGTACAAGCAATTATACCCAAAAACTCATCCGAGTCATAACTTTTTAAAATTCAGTCTTTCAATTGCTCCTTAACTGCTGTATAAATGACGAATCTAACATAAATGGAATTATTTTTATTAATTTAGATTTAACTTCTTTAATTTCGATGAATCTTCTAAGTCTTCTGGTTTTTTATTTTTTTTCCTCAATGGCTTCTATATAATCCCCGGGTAATGAACCTACAATTAAACCAACTACTTCATCAGCGTTAGTCTTTTTTGTAATCCTTTCAGCTACCTTCTTGCCCCGTCGCATAATTAACAGTCTTGTAGCAACGGAAAATACATCATGCATCTGATGACTGATAATAATAATAGAAACTCCCTGAGAACTTAAAGTCTTTACCAAATTTAATACTTTTTTCTGTTCTGCCACTCCCAAAGCTGCGGTAGGCTCATCCATAATTAACAACTTTGCATTCCAATAAATAGAGCGAGATATAGCTACAGCCTGTCGTTCTCCTCCAGAGAGTGTACTGATCTTATTTTTCAAAGAAGGAATGTTAATATCTAAGCGATTTAACACTTTTTTAGATTCTTTTAGCATATAATCGTGATCTAAAATGTCAATGAAATTCAAAAATTTCTTTAATTTTTCTCGACCTAAAAAGACATTAGAATAAACGTTCATATTTTCAGCTAAAGCTAAATCCTGATAGATAGTTTCTATCCCGATTTTCAATGCTTCCATTGGATTACTGATTTTTATCCTGCGTCCTTCAAAAAATATCTGACCTGCATCTGCTTGATATACCCCAGAGATTACTTTGATCAAAGTTGATTTGCCTGCTCCATTATCACCTAAAATACCAACAACTTCCCCAGGATAAATTTGCATATCGAGATTATCAACTGCTGTTAAACCACCAAACCTCTTGGTAATATTCTTTACTTCTAATATGGGTTCCATCATACCCTCCCCTATCCAATTTCCTCTTCTTTATGTATTAATTTAGGTGAAAACTGATCGACTAATACAGCAAAGATAAGTATACAACCAACAGCTATATGCAAATTATAAGTAGGAATACTTAAGTTTACCAAACCTATCTCTAATACACCAATAATTAGAGCACCGATAACTGTGCCCATTATTGTACCTTTGCCACCACTTAAACTGGCTCCACCAATAACCACCGCCACCACGGCATCCAGTAAACGGGCACTACCGGCAGGAGCCCTGCCGGTGATAAATCGCAATACATACATAACTCCGGCAAGAGAGGCAAAAAATGAAGATATCATATAAACCTTAATTAAATGGGCTTTTACATTAACTCCTGCTCTTTCTGCTGCATTAATGTTTCCACCTATGGCATAGGTATGTTGACCAAATTTAGTTTTAGCCAGAATAAAAGCAAAAATACCAATAAAAATAAAAGTAATAATTGTCACGTTAGGAACAATCGATACCAAATGTTTTAATTCTTCTCTGCTCAGGTTTTCTGGCCAACTCAGAAAACTAAAAAGTTTTCCCGGTAACCAGTAGAACAAATAACCATGACCTAGTGACCCTAAAGAAGTAGGTAAACCATGGATTGGCACATTATTACAGATAATCTCGGCAAATCCATAAGCAATACCATACATACCAAAAGTTGCAATAAAAGGGGGTACTCTTAATTTTGCCACTAAAAATCCATTAATAAACCCCGGAATGAGTCCTAACAAAAGAGCAGCTAATATACCAATCGTTATTGCTACAGATTGAGAAAATCCTGCTATCCATAAATCAACCATCACTTTTGCGCTTACTACCGAACTAAACCCAACCATAAACCCAATAGATAAGTCAATACCCCCGGTAATAATAACAAAAGTTTCTCCCGTAGCTAATAAAAGCACAGTAGTCGAAGCTACCAGAATATTTTGTAAATTCTTTAAACTAAAATAATTCGTTCCGACAATACTAAAAAATACGATTTCCCCAACTAGAAAGATTAAGATCCATCTTCTGAGTATATTAATTCCTATTTCTCTTGTTTTATTAAAATTAATCATTCTCTATACACCAACTCCGGAAAGAACTGATCAATCAAAATAGCAATAATTAAGATACAACCGGTGGCGATATATCGATAAAAAATAGGTAATCCCATCATCATCAAACCATTATTTAAAGTCCCAATTAATAATACACCGATGAGAGTACCCCAGATTGTTCCTTTACCGCCGGTAAGACTTGCTCCGCCTATAACTACCGCTGCAATTGCAAAAAGTTCATAGCTGGAAGTATATTGGGTATGCACACCCATATTCAATTTAAAAACTAATAATACCCCAGCTGCTGCTGCAAAAAAAGAAGAAATAATATAAATTTTAATCAAATGTAAGGGAACATTAATACCTGCCCTTATTGCTGCATCAACTTTTCCACCAATAGCATAGGTATGCTGGCCAAACCTGGTGCGAGATAGAATAAAAGCAAATATAACCAAAATAAAGGTTATTAATAAAATAGAGATGGGAATAATTTTTACTAAACTTAAAATATCCCCTCTCTCGGTCAGCTCAGGCTTCATCAAAAAGGAAAAGCCCTTCTTGGGAGAAAAATAAGCCAGGTAGGCATTACCAATGTCTCGTACCTGCAAAGGTAAAAAACCAATAGGGAATCCTTCGCAAAGCCGCCAGGCTAAACCATTGGCAATTCCCCACATACCTAAAGTTGCAATAAAGGGAGGTACCCTTAGTTTAGCCACAAAAAAACCATTAATAAACCCTGGAATAAGTCCTAATAAAAGTCCGACAAGTGAACCTGTCATTATGGAAATAATTGAGGAGTAACCAGCTGCATTTAAATCTCGCATAATAATAGAAGAGCTAATACAGACAAAACCCATAACAAAACCTATAGAAAGGTCAATACCTCCGCTAATAATCACAAAAGTTTCTCCAGCGGCTAATAAAAGTAGAGAACTGACTCCTAATAAAATATTATTAAAATTGTTAAGACTAAAGAAGTTTTTTCCTAAAAAACTGAACAAAATTAACATGAATATAAGAAAAATGAGTACCCAATTTCTACCCACCAAGAGTATCGTTCTATTTCTGCTAAGTTTTTCAAAATCGATAAAAAAATCATTATTTGACTTAGCCATAAAAATTTCCTTTTATATTAGATAGAATATACGACAGGGAGTATTTTACCCCCTGTCGTATATGTTAAGTCTAAAACTTTCGATCTTTAAAAAATTATTTGTAAATATACTTCTGTGCTTCCGGATCGTTGACATTCTCTTGAGTGAAAACAAAGAAACCCGGAATTACTTTCTTAGGAATTTCTGCTCCTTCGGTAAGGTGTTTGACACCCCATTCTACACATAAAGCTCCCATTTCTGCAGGCATCTGGGCTAAAATTAAATCCACCTCACCTCTTTTTAAAGCTTCGATTAAGATTTCCGTCGCATCCCAGGTTGCAATTTTAACCGCACCTTCTAATCCAGCAGTAACCACAGCCTGATAAGCCCCTTGAGCACTAAACACATTAACCCCAAACACTCCAGCTAAATCAGGATGTTTCTGTAAAACAGCATTAACCTGGGCAACAGCCGTTTCCTGAACATCAAGACAATATTCTACTCCTACCAACTCCATATCGGGGAACATTTTTATTCCAGCTCGGAAACCCAATTCTCTACCCATTACACTGGATACATCCGGGTTGGTATTTTCTAAAAATACTTTCCCTTTTCCACCCAGCATGAGTGCTAGTTGACCGGCGACTACCTGACCACCCAGGAAGTTATCTGTCCCTATATAAGCAAGAGGGAAATTATAATTACTGGGTTTAGTATAATCTCCATCACCAAGATAGGTATCAACTGTAATAACTGGAATACCACTATCGTGGATTTCTTTCAGAACAGGGATTAAGGCTTCTGTGGAAGTAGGAGCAGTAAAGAGTAAATCAATATCCCCTCTTGCAACCAAAGCTTTTAATATTGGTACCTGATATTCTGGTCCCCAAGCCTTAGGGTATTCTCCAACAAGCAATTCTACACCCAGTTCTTCCGCCTTTGCTTTAGCACCTTTTTCCATAGTAAAGTAGAAAGGATCAGCAATCCCGGGCATGAAGGCAAATCTCAACTTAGCGGCATATATCGTAGATGCAAAAGACAAAACTAAACAGATTAACAGTAAAACAATTATAAACTTTTTCATTTTTTTCTCCTTAATTAATAATAAATTTACTTCCTTCAATATAGTTTCAAAAACATTTTTGAAAACAAGATAGTAAATTACTATTTTTTTATCCTTTATTTTCACCCCCTTTAATTTTTTTAATCTTACTCGATGTGAAGTTACCTCGCTTAGCTTTTCCTTGCTTTGCCTGTATATAAGAAATTTTCTTAAAAACTATAAATTTTTTACTAATAAGACTTTTTAAATTTCCGAACTCTTTTTTTCTAACCAATGGACCATAGCATAAATTCCCGCCCCACTAGGCACTGCATTAGACGAGATACTGGAGAATTGAATGTTCACCGCTTGTTCTCCGAATAAATAATGAGCTACAATTTCTCTAATCGGTTGGATCAAAGGTTCTCCCAAAACAACCATTTTTCCTCCAACAAATACAGTCTGAGGTCCAACCATATGAATAGCATTCACAATAGCAGAACCTATCCAGGTAGCTATCTTTTTCACAATTGATTTAGCAATTTGATTATCTTGTTGAAGTAATTCAGCCATTTTTTCTAAACTTCTTACCGACAAGCCCTGAGAATTAGCCAAATATAGTAAGACATCTACTCCCGCAATGTCCTCCAGATACTGAAATTGCCCTTGCTCATAACATAAAAAATGTCCGATTTCCCCAACAAAATCATAAGTTCCCTGATAAAGTTCATCATTAATAATGACTCCAGCCCCTATGCCTTCATTTATAAGTATATAGATAAAATTATGTATATTTCTTCCACTTCCCAGCCACTTCTCTGCTAAAGCGCAGACATTGGCATCGTTTTCTATCCAGACAGGAATTCCGTATTCCTTTTGTACAATACTTCCTAACGGAATATCTTTCCATCCTTTAAGTTTTGGTGGGTCTTTTACCACACCAGTTTGGGCATCCAAAGGTCCGGGTACTCCAATCCCAACCGCTCCAATATCAATCCTCTTTTTTTTCGCATATTCCATTATTTTATTAATATCAATAAATAAACTATCAATGACTCCTTCCGGACCAAATCTTGTATAATCTTCTCCAATATTGGAGGTAATAATATTCATTTGTGTATCCATTAATAATGTTTCCACTCTTTGCCTGCTGAGATGTATGCCTATTGTATAAATTGCGTCTTCTTTAATATGGAGAGGAATAGGAGATTTTCCTATATTGCCAGTATAAATTTGGTTTGACTCTTCGACAATGCCAGAATCTTTAAATCCTTTGATGATAGCCGAAACAGTAGTTTTAGTTAAACCAGTTATCCGGGACAATTCTACCCGTGAAATACCATCCTCTTTTAGCAAAAGGTGAAGCAAGGTGATAGCGTTTTTTTTTCGCGTATCTTCTGGCTTTAGAACTAACATAGAAACTCCTTAATTTTAGTTAGTACACTATACTTACTAAATATTTTATCACGCCCCTATTTATTTGTCAATGAAACTCCCCCAGCAGGAGC
>DMCY01000030.1 GCA_003451675.1 Candidatus Atribacteria bacterium | reverse complement strand
TAATAAGTAAAATCTTTTGAGATAAGAGCAAATTAATATTAACTGAGGAACAGGGTAGCTAAAAAAATTGGCCAATTGGAGAATCGGAGAATTGGGGGATTGGTTAATCGGTGAATTAATTAATTGGAGAATCGGAGAATTGGGGGATTGGTTAATCGGTGAATTAATTAATTGGAGAATCGGAGAATTGGTTAATCGGTGAATTAATTAATTGGAGAATTGATTTATGGAAACATTAGTGCAAAAATTATGTGTTTGGATGGAAGATAAAGTAACTGAAGCAAAGGCCAAAGGCATAGTATTTGGATTGAGCGGGGGATTAGATTCTGCTGTAGTAGCAGTCTTAAGTAAAAGAGCATTTCCCCAAAATACCTTAGCTATGATTATACCTTGTTATAGTCTTGATACTGATATTAACGATGCATTAGATATAGCTAATAAGTTCAATATTTCTTATAAGATAATTGATTTATCAGAAATTTATGATTCCTTTACATCTTTATTATTAGATGCTAAGGAAGGAAAAGATATTGTTAAATTGGCAAAGGCAAACATAAAGGCCCGATTAAGAATGACAACTTTGTACTATTTGGCTAATAAATTAAATTATTTAGTTGTAGGAACCGGGAATAAAAGTGAGTTAATGATAGGATATTTTACTAAATATGGTGATGGTGGAGCAGATATTTTACCTTTAGGTAATTTATTAAAGAGTCAGGTTAGAGAATTAGCAGAATATTTAGGTATTCCTAAAAAAATTATTAATAAACCTCCTTCTGCAGGTCTCTGGGAAGGTCAAACCGATGAAAAAGAAATTGGTGTAAGTTATGAAAAGTTAGACAGATATTTAAAAACGGGAAAATTAAATAATAGAATAATAGAAGAAAAGATTCAAAATAAAATAATTCAAAGTGCGCATAAACGCACTACTCCTGCAATACCTCCTTTTTAAATAATTACAATCTATTCCTTGTTATCCAATAAGTTATTATTTATAGCATTTGTTAACGTAAATTTTAATTTGGTATTCAAATAACAAAGATAGTTATTGCTTTTATTTTTTTATCTTTATCTCTTGACTTCTTTCTCTCTCTTTTTCTTAGCGCAATACGCAATAGGACTTAGTTACCCGGTTTAGCAGTTAGATAGATATGAAATACGAATATCCCCCCCGTTAGTGTAAACTTTAGTGGGGTAGTTAGGTAGAAAGAAAAATGCTACTTTTTCTATCTTTTATTTCGCTTTCTTATCTGCCTGTGCGGTGTACGCAGACAGGACTCGATACTCGATACTGTTTTTCCCTTAATTGAAAGTGCTCCCTTAATATGCTAAAATTAATAAAAATTGATTTAATTTAAAGTAATTATAATATTAAATTAAGGAGAAATAAATTATGTCTGGACATTCAAAATGGAGTACTATTAAAAGAAAAAAAGGTAAAGCGGATGCACAGAGAGGAAAGATATTTACCAAAATAATTCGAGTGATAACTGTTGCTGCACGCTCAGGGGGAGGAGATCCTGAGACTAATGTAAAATTAAAAACTGCAATTCAATTAGCAAAAGAAAATAATATGCCTAATGAAAATATTGAAAGAGCTATTAAACGAGGAACCGGTGAAGCCGATGGAGTTTCTTATGAAGAAATAATTTATGAAGGTTATGGACCAGGAGGGGTTGCAGTTTTAATAGAAGCTTTAACTGACAATAAGAACAGAACAACTCCGGAGATTAGAAAGATTTTTTCCAAAAATGCGGGCAACTTAGGTGAAAATGGTTGTGTTGCCTGGATGTTTGACAAAAGAGGATATTTTATCTTCGAGAAAGCTAAAGTTAACGAAGACACTATTGTAGATTTAGCACTTGAAGCAGAAGCCGAAGACGTAAAAAGTGATAATGAAAATATTGAAGTTATCACTCCACCTGAAAATTATGAGAAGTTTAGCAATTTAATAAAGGAACAAAATATTGATTGTTTACTTAGTGAAGTTACTTTAATTCCAAAGACTACTGTAGATTTAGAAGGTAAAAAAGCAATGCAAATGCTAAATTTAATGGAACAGTTAGAAGACCATGATGATGCGCAGAAAGTTTATGCTAATTTTAATATTGCTGATGAAATTATAGAGGAAATATCAATTAGTAAGGATAAGTTGTGATTATCTTAGGTATCGATCCAGGACTTGCTAATACCGGCTATGGTTTAATTCGGTATGAGAAAAAGAAAATTGAATTAATTGATTACGGATGCGTATTAACTTACAAGAAAGATGCTTTTAGTCTTAGAATAAAAAAAATATATTATAAAATAAAAGAACTTATAGAAAAATATAATCCTCATGAAGTTGTTATTGAGGAAGTATTTTTTAATAAAAATGTTCGAAGTGCACTTACAGTCAGTAAGATTCATGGTATGGTAGCTATAACCGTTGCTTTAATGGGACTGGAAATTTATGAATACACTCCATTACAGATTAAACAAGCTATCGTAGGAAATGGGAGAGCGGAAAAACATCAAGTTCAATCGATGGTTAAAATCCTACTCAATTTACCTGAAATCCCCCGACCTGATCATGCCGCAGATGCTTTAGCAGCGGTAATTTGTCATGTGCATACTAAGTATTGAATAACATATCTCGTAAAGGGTTAGTTAGTTACTTGGTTAGTTAGTTACTTGGTTAGTTAGTTACTTGGTTAGTTAGTTACCTGGTTAGTTAGTTGAGGAAATAGAAAAAGAAGCCAGAAAAAAATTAGTATTGCGTATCGAGTATCGCGTTAAGAGTGTAGAAAACTAAAATCAGAAATCGAATTCGTATCTCGCTAAGAATTAGTTAGTTGGTTGTTTAGTTACTTGGTTAATTAGTTGAGGAATTAGCACCAAACCAGTTAACCAAGTAACCAGATAACTATTATTATGGGAGGTTTAAATTTGATATCTTTTTTAGAAGGAATAGTTGATACAGTTGGAGTAAATTATCTTGTATTAAATACAAACGGTATAGGGTATCAAATTAATATTCCTGCTTATAATAATCTTTCCTTGGAAACCGGTGATAAAACTAAAATATATACTTATTTATATTTAAGAGAAGACAAAATAATGCTTTATGGATTTTTAACTAAAGAAGAAGAAAATTTCTTTGAATTGCTGATTAGCACACCGGGAGTTGGTCCAAAAGTAGGCTTAAATATCTTATCTAAGATGACCCCTGGTGATTTTAGCAAAGCAATTCTCCAAGAAGATTTAGATTCAATTACGGCGATAGTAGGTATCGGGAATAAGTTAGCTAAAAAAATTGTGTTAGAATTAAAAGAAAAAATAAGCAAAATCACTTTCCTGGAAGCAGGCGTAGAAAAAACTTTTAAATTTGAGAATATAAGTGATGCCATAGATGCTCTTAAAGTGTTAGGCTATACTTACAAAAAAGCAAAGACTGCAGTGGAAAAAACTCAAGAAAAATTTAAAGGGAAATTAACGGTGGAAGAGTTAGTTCGAGAATCTCTGAAGATTATAGGATAATTATTAATTTTTACTTACTAAAATTTTTAATAATTGTAGTTGCTGGTTTTAAAAACGTTTTGTTTTAATATTTAATGGAGTAACAGATGGAATTTAAAGAAAAAGCAATTGATTTGGGATTAAGGAAAGAAGAACCGGATTTAGATATAAGCTTAAGGCCTAAATTTTTTAAAGAATTTATTGGGCAAGAAAATATTAGAAAAAACTTTAAAATATATATAAGTGCTGCCCGAAAAAGGGAAGAACCTATTGATCACATTCTTTTATATGGTCCCCCCGGTTTAGGCAAAACTACCTTAGCTTATATAATATCTAATGAGATGGGAGTCAATATTAAGATGACTTCCGGACCAGTTATTGAAAGAGCAGGAGATTTAGCAGCTATAATTACTAATTTGCAGGAAAATGATGTTTTATTTATTGATGAAATACATCGACTAAATCGAGCAGTAGAAGAAATGCTATATCCGGCTATGGAAGATTTTGAATTAGATATTCTTATCGGCAAGGGTCCAAGTGCTCGTTCTATACGTATAAGTTTGCCAAAATTTACTCTTATAGGAGCCACAACTCGTACAGGGCTAATTACCTCGCCCCTAAGAAGCCGTTTCGGAGTTATAACTAGAGTTGGTTATTATCAGGAAAATGAACTTGAACAGATAGTAATAAGGTCTTCTAAAATATTAAAAGTTAAAATAACCGAAGAAGCAGCAAAAAAGATTTCTCTAAGGTCAAGAGGTACCCCTCGTATTGCCAATAGACTTTTAAGAAGACTTCGTGATTATGCTCAAATAAAGGGCGAAGGAGTTATTAACCAAGAAATTGCTGATTATGGTTTAAAAATGATGGAGATTGATGATTTCGGTTTGTGCAGCATAGACAAGAAATTGTTACTTACTATAATAGAAAAATTTTCTGGTGGTCCAGTGGGTCTGCAAACCTTAGCTGCCTCCATCAGTGAAGATACGGACACTATTTGTGATGTTTATGAACCGTATCTTTTGCAAAAAGGTTTTCTTCATCGGACTCCCAAGGGAAGAGTAGCAACAGATTTAACGTATAAATATTTTGGTAAAAAAGGAGATGCTCAGGGGAAATTGTTATAAAAAAATAGCGAATATATCGTATTGCGTATCGCGTATCGCGTGAAAGAAAATAGTAGTCAGTAGCCAGGAGTCAAAATCCAGTATCTAGAAGGAAGAAACAAACTAATGCGAAAAAGGAAACGTGGCAATTTCGTGGAAGAGTGAAAAATGAAAAAGCCAAAGGGCAAAAATATAAAAGAGGTAGAAAATATATTGAAAAAAACAGGTAGAAAAAAATTTTTTATATTTTTAGGAATATGTATTTTTTTGTTGCTCATTTCTACTAATAATATCTTAGCAACAGAAAAACAGCCAATACTTCGAGTGGGAATATTCTTAAATCAAACCGAGATCACTATAAGTGGAGATGGCGCTTTTAAAATTTACAATTTAAAATCAAATGGTCTTGTGAGTGAAGAACGCAATAAGATAGTTAAATTATTACCACATGACAAAGGAATAGAGATTTTAGAAAAAGGTGTTTATTCGGGCCCTATAAAAATAATTCCGGTAGGAAACACCAAAATTATGATTATGTTTAATGGACAAAAGTATCGCTATCGAGGAAATATAGAGATAGATATTGATAAAGAGCATAGAAAATTGAATGTCATCAATATCATCAGTATTGAGGAATATCTTTATGGAGTTTTAAAGAAAGAAATTTCTCCACGCTGGCCTGCAGAAGCCTTAAAGGCTCAAGCAGTTGCAGCCAGAACTTTCGCTATCTTTAATATGGATAAATATATTGATAAAGGTTATAATATCTGTGCTTCTACCAACAGCCAAGCTTACGGAGGAGTGAACCATGAAGACCCTTTAACTAATAAAGCTGTTGACGAAACTCGAGGAGTAATTATGACCTATAAAGGTAAGCCCATCAACGCAGTCTATCATTCCGACAGTGGAGGATATACTGAGGATAGCGAGAATGTTTGGGGTAGCTTTTTGCCTTACTTAAGAAGTGTAGAATCAAAATTTGAAGAAAAAGTTTCTCCTCCGCATCACACCTGGTCTTACTCTATAAACGAAAAGGATTTAACAGAAAAACTACAAAAACAAGGTTATAAAATAAATTCAGTTGTTTTTATTGAGCCAGTTAAAAAAAGTGAAACCGGTAGGACAAGCGAGTTAGTTTTTACTGCTGACAATAATAAAGTTATTAATATGAAAACTAATGATTTTAGAAGATTGATAGGGGCAGATTTGATCAGGAGTACACTTTTTCATATCGAAGCAATCGGGAAAGAATCGAATATTACGGAAGATACAGAAGATAAAAAGGAAATCGAGGATAAAGAAGAGCAAAAAGAGTCAATAAAGGAAATTTTAGATCAAAAGAAAGATTGGACTATTAAAGAATTGCTCGAGTTAATGAAGAAAAATAAACAAGAAAGGGAAAAGGAAAAAGAAGAAATAGTACCTAAAGTAAAAATCGCAAAATTAAACACTCCTTTAACCTTTCTGTTTTCTGGTTCGGGGAATGGGCATGGGGTTGGAATGTCCCAATGGGGAGCATATGGTATGGCACTTCAAGGATACAGATATCAAGATATTTTAAAATATTATTACCAGGGAATAAATATTGTAAAAAAATACTAAAAATAAAATGAAGAGTGAAAAATGAAATTAGAAGAATTTGATTATTATCTTCCTTCGGGTTTTATTGCCCAAAAGCCGATTAAGCCAAGAGATCGTAGCTGTTTGATGGTTCTGAATCGATCCGAGAGCGAAATTCAACACAAATTATTTAAAGATTTAAAAGGTTTCCTTACAAAAGGTGATCTTTTAGTTTTAAATAATACTAAAGTTTTACCAGCAAGGTTATATGGCTTTAAAGAGAAAACTAAAGGGAAAGTGGAAGTTTTACTTCTCAGATCTATAAAAGACAAATACTGGGAAGCTTTAGTAAGACCGGGAAAGATTGTTCATTCAGATACTAAAATAATCTTTGGGCCTGAATTAGAGGGGATAGTAAAAGGTAAAAATGAAGAAAAGGGTAATTATTTTATCCATTTTAATTGTAAAGGTAATTTTAAAGAAATATTAAATAAAATAGGACAAATGCCTACCCCGCCTTACATTAAAGAAAAATTAAAGACAGGAAATGACTATCAAACGGTTTATGCTGTTCATGATGGCTCAATTGCTGCTCCTACTGCCGGACTTCATTTTACCAAATCCTTACTAAAAGAACTTACCCAAAAAGGAATTGAAATAGTTTATTTGACTTTACACGTGGGACGAGGAACTTTTGAACCTATAAGAGCTTCAAAAGTAGAAGAACATAAAATGGATTCAGAGTTTTATTCTATTTCTTCTGAGGTTGCTAAAAAAATTAGCCAAGCTCATAGCGAAAAAAGGCGGGTTATTTCGGTAGGAACTACTACAACTCGTAGCCTGGAATCTGCTTTTAATTTTGGTCAAGGTGGAATTATAAGCGGCAGTAATTGGAGTGATATATTTATCTATCCCGGATATAAATTTAAGGTAGTAGATGTGTTAATTACTAATTTTCATCTTCCCCAATCGACCCCCTTAATGCTTGCTGCTGCTTTTGCCGGAAAGGATTTTCTCTTTAGGGCTTATCAAGAAGCAATAAGAGAAAGGTATAGATTTTACAGCTTTGGAGATGCGATGATTATTATATAGTCGTTAGTCGTTAGCAAGGAGAAAGTATAGAGAATAAATGCAAGCAAATATTAGTATGAAGCGTTAAGCGTATAGTATATATACCGAAAAACGAAAAGCGCAAAACGCAAAGCTATAACTTAAAATTCTAAAGTAAAGACAAAATCGACTTGGAGATTAAAAAAGCAAGCATGTAATAAGTAATGTGTGTGCACCAGGCGATAAGTAAATAAATAGAATTCAGAAGCCAGATGTAGGGACAAACCTTGATGTAGCCAGGCAGATAAACATTTTGTTTATCAACTATACGCTAAATGCTGTACGCTATACGCTAAAGATGTTTTGAGTTTTGAATTATGATTTTACGCTTTTCGCTTTTAATTTTAGTTTCTCACCAATTACTATAGACACAAAATGGCAAAATAAATTATAAATTATATGAAAATTAAAATGTAGATTGAAAGGAAATAAATATTTGACAATTAAATTCGAAGTAATAAAAAAATGTAAAAAAACTAAGGCAAGATTGGGAAAATTATATACTTCCCATGGAATAATTGAAACCCCGGTATTTATGCCAGTAGGCACTCAGGCTACAGTAAAAGCAATGACCCCTCGAGAATTAGAAGATTTAGGTATTCGGATTATTCTAAGTAACTCTTATCACTTATTTCTAAGACCAGGACATAATTTGATTGTTCAAGCAGGTGGGCTGCATGAGTTTATGGGCTGGAAAGGAGCTATATTAACTGACAGTGGAGGTTTCCAGGTTTTCAGTTTGGAAAAGTTAAATAAGATAAATGATGAAGGAGCATCTTTTAACTCTCATATTGATGGTTCAAAACATTTTATAAGTCCTGAAAAGGCGATGGAGATTCAAATGGCCTTAGATTCTGATATTGCTATGGCTTTTGATGAATGTACACCTTATCCTGCTGGAAAATATCAGGTAGAAATTGCTGCCCAAAGAACTATTCAATGGGCCAGGAGGTGCAAAGAAGCACACCATAGCACTAGCCAGAGTTTATTTGGAATTGTTCAGGGAGGTGCCTTTAAAGACTTAAGAATTGAAAATGCTAACAAGTTGGTAGAATTAGATTTTCCTGGGTATGCAATAGGGGGGTTAAGTGTAGGTGAACCAAAATTACTAATGTATGAAATTTTAGATTGTACAGTTCCTTGTTTACCAAACAATAAACCCCGATATTTAATGGGGGTGGGAGCACCTCAGAGTATCTTAGAAGGAGTCATAAGAGGGGTTGATATGTTCGATTGTGTTTTGCCTACCAGAAATGCCAGAAATGGTTCTTTATTTACTTCATCTGGTAAGTTGTCTATAACTAACGCTAAATATAAGGATGACTTTACGCCCTTAGATAATAAATGTAAGTGTTACACTTGCCAGAATTTTGCTAAGGCATATCTGCGTCATCTATATATGTCCAAAGAAATACTTGCTTCAACTTTAGGGACTATCCACAATCTTTTTTTTATGTCTTCTCTAATGAAGAATATAAGATTAGCTTTATTAGAAGATAGATTATTAGAATTTAAGGAAGAATTTCTATCTAAATTTCTGAGTTAAATGTTGAAAGTAAATGGAATCGGAGTTAATTCCTATCTTGTATCTCGTGGATCGTATCTCGTTTAGGATTAGTTAGTTGGTTAATTAGTTAAAAAAATAATATCAAAAGTGCATAGTAAGAAAAATAAAAAGAGAGAAAAAAGTAAGGGCGTATTGCATACGCCCTAATATTATTAAGCGTCGAGTATATTATAAAAAAAATTTGCTAAATAGAATTATATTGTGTATAATTTATAAAAATATTTTAAGAATAAAGATGAAAGGTGTGATAATAAAAATGGAAACTGGAACTGCAACTGGAGCTATTCAACAATTTTTACCTTTGATTATTATATTTGCCATATTTTATTTTATCCTTATTCGTCCTCAACAACAAAAGCAAAAAGAACATAAATTAATGCTGGATAGTATGCAAAAGGGGGACAAAGTGATTACCATTGGGGGTATATATGGCATAATCAGAGATATCGAAGGCGATACTTTAACCTTAGAGATTGCCAAAGATGTAGTTATAAATACTACGCGCAATGCTATCGGGGTAAAGCAAAGCGAGAAAAATAAAAAGTGATTTAAAAAAAGAGGAAAAAGTATATAGAGGTAAATATAATCCTAATAATAGAGAGGCAGGTATTCATTTTATTATACCTGCCTTTATATTTTTGTATATTTATTGCTTTTGTTTCCCTACCTTCTTTTTTCTATAGTTTTTTTCTTCACGCGATAATCGATACGCAATACGAATATTAAACATTCTCGTTGACAAAGAAAATACTATAATATTATAATGATAAGGTTAAAGAATTTTATAGTAATATATAATAAAAAAGATAGAAGGTAAGAAAAATTAGAAAGAGAGGATTTTTATATGAATTTGACTAAAACCTTAAGAATAGCCAGCGTCTTTGTAGTAATTTTTATTGCAATTTTTTTATCATTTCCTCTAAACGAAAAGATAAATTTAGGACTAGATTTACAAGGAGGTTCCCATGTTATCTTAGAGTGCGTAGATACTCCTAATGCACCAGTGGACAATGATGCGGTAAACAGAGTATTAGAAATAATAAGAAACCGTATTGACCAATTAGGAGTTTCAGAACCAGTAATTCAGAGACAAGGTACAAATCGTATCTTAGTTCAGTTACCCGGCGTGGAAGATCCGGAAGCAGCTGTAGAATTAATTGGTAAAACTGCTCTCCTGGAATTTAAAAGCGAGGAAGGAGAAACCCAGCTAACCGGAGCCCATTTATTAAACGCCAAATCATCCTTTGACCAATTTAGTCGCCCTGTTGTTTTAATTGAATTTGACAAAACAGGAGCTAAAGAATTTGGAGAGGCTACCAAAAAGAATGTGGGAAAAGTTTTAGCTATTACTTTGGATGGGAAGGAAATATCTGCTCCTGTAGTCCAGGAACCAATTCTCGATGGAAAAGCTCAAATTACCGGAAAATTTACCGTTGAGAGCGCAAAGCATTTAGCTTTACTTTTGCGATCCGGTGCTCTCCCGGTAAAAGTTGAAATTTTAGAAAATAGGTCAGTTGGACCAACCTTAGGAAGAGACTCCATCTCCAAGGGGATAAAGGCCGGGATAGTAGGATTGATATTAATCTTACTCTTTATGTTAATTTACTATAAGGGGTTTGGATTAATAGCAGATTTTGCTTTGGTTGTATGTATGGTACTAATTGTGGGAGCTTTAGCTGCTTTAAAGGCGACTTTAACTTTACCCGGAATAGCTGGAATGATTCTTACTATTGGTATGGCAGTAGATGCTAATATTCTGATCTTTGAGAGAATAAAAGAAGAATTGAGATTAGAAAAGACTTTTCGGGCTTCTATTGATGCCGGCTTTGATAAAGCATTCCGTACCATATTTGACGCTAATGTTACTACTTTAATTGCAGCTCTTGCCTTATTTTATTTTGGTTCGGGACCAATTAAAGGGTTTGCGGTAACTTTGAGTGTAGGTATTTTAGCCAGTATGTTTACTGCAATTGTAGTCACCAAAATTGTTTTAGAAGTAGTAGCTACTAAGTTTAGTTCTAGAGCTTTATTATAGACATAGTTAAGGAGGATATATTTAATGGATCTAATTGGAAAAAAGAAGTTCGATTTTGTAAGAAATAGAAAAATGGCCTATATCATATCTGCAGTTGTCATCTTGGTTGGTTTAATTTCAATTATTTTTCAAGGATTTAATTATGGGATTGATTTTGCCGGAGGGACTTTAATTCAAATAAGATTTGATAAATCAGTTTCCACTACCGAAGTTCGAAATGTTTTAAGTGAATTTAATTTAAGCCAAAGCACTATTCAAAATTTATCAGAGAATGAATTTGTGATAAGGACAGAAAAGATTGATTCGGAGCAAAGAAAGGGGATATTGTCAGCTTTTAGAGAGAATTTAACTGATTTAGAGATATTGCGTGTAGAGACAGTAGGACCGGTTATTGGAGAAAATTTAAAAAGGTTGGCTCTTTATGCCTTGCTTTTTGCTTTTATAGGAATCATTCTATACATTACTATGAGGTTTGAATTTAAGTTTTCCATTATTTCAATATTAGCGCTTTCCCATGACTGCTTAATTGTTTTGGGTATTTTTTCTTTATTGCAGAAGGAAATAACTATTTCGATAATAGCAGCAGTTCTTACTATTGTAGGATATTCTCTAAATAATACAATTGTAATTTTAGATAGACTTAGAGAAAATATAAAGTTTAAAACCAGAGAATCGTTTGAAAATTTAATAAATATGAGCATCAATCAGTCTCTGTCCAGAACGATAAATACAGCTTTAACTACCATTATTCCCATTTTAGCCTTATATTTTTTCGGGGGGAATATACTTTCTGATTTCGCTTTAGCATTGTTTATAGGAATGCTTGCCGGGACTTATTCTTCAATTTTTATTGCCAGTCCATTATTGTTAGAGTGGAATAAAATATTTAAGATACACCAAAAAGGTATTAGAATTACCACAAAGAAAAGGGGTAAAAAATAATTTTAAAACAAAATAGGAGATAAAAATGTCTGAATTTAACCTATTTGGTAAGACTCTCCTGTTTTTTGGAATAATATTAATTATATTGGGAGTAATATTTTTATTGGCGGGAAAGTTACCTTTCCCTGGTAGATTACCTGGAGATATAATAATTCAAAGAAAAAATTTTGTCTTTTACTTCCCCCTAGGTTTATGTATTGTAATAAGTATTATTTTAACCATCATTTTCCGAATATTTAGACATTAATAAAAAGAACAAAAAATTAAAAGTGTACAGCGTAAAACTATATTCGTATATAGTATATCGTATATCGTATATCGTAAAGAAGATAGGGCTAAGAAACTAAGAGTCAAGATTTAGAATTGTAATCACATTGTTAATCGGGAAAAAGTTAAGAAAAAAGAAAAATAGAATAAAGAATAAAAAGAATTAATATAAAATAAAAAAAAAATCAAACAATA
>DMCY01000029.1 GCA_003451675.1 Candidatus Atribacteria bacterium | reverse complement strand
GGGTATGGAAATTTATTCTATCTTCTGGTATATTTAATTTAAGACATGGTAAGTTTATGGTTACTTCTAAGTTTTCCATAGGGTAGATTTACCTCCTTTTGAAAAAGAATGTTTATTCTTTTTCTTTTTTGTTCTTGAGGTAAGTCTACCTTTTTTATTTACCTCTTGGCAAGCCTTTTTCTTCAAAACCCCCTTCTAAAATTTTACACTATCTACTCGAATATTCAAAAAATACTACTAAAAACTTATACCACTTCTATTTTATAAAAATTTTTTGAAATAATCTTACCCCTACTATCTAATAGTTTTATCTTTATTACATATTTACCCTTTTCCTTTAAATTTAAATTCTTAAACCCTTCTGATAGTAGGGAATTAGAAAAATATTTTACATTATCAGCAGGTATATAATCTATTTCTATCCTCTTATCCATTATTATCTCTTTGTCCTTAAATAAGCCTATCTCGGCATATACATTTTCGTATTTATCCAGTGTATCATTAACTATCCAGATATTAGGAAAACTATTAGTTTTATTTAAATTTACTTTTTCCCTATCTAAATCCACCCCAATTAATACTGGTTGGTAAACAGTTTTCAAAACATCATAAGCTTTCTTTGGTCTTCGAAAATAATCCACCACACTCCAGGTAATAGCATTCCAATTATCTACGAACATAAATTGAAATATTCCGGTCACTTTAGAATATTTATTCTTGCGATAATTTTCTATAGCATATTTTAACAATTTTGCTTGATAGTTCTGACTGTTCTCTATAAATTCTTCAAGAGAGTTACCCATATCTATTTGGGCAACATTAAAAGTAGGGTCATATTGAAAATCATGATAAGCCCATACTGGCCACTTGGGAGGCCAAAGTTCATCCTCTTTCATCATTTCCCTCATTGTCTCCAGATTGGGAAGTGCCTGAGCTCCAAACTCACTGATAAATGGCGCACCTGGAATAGAATAAAATTCGAAGTAATTAGTTCGGTACCATCCCGGATAGGGATGATAGGCAAAGTCAGAGGCAATATCAATATATCTGGTGGAATCTTTTGCTTTTGCCGTCATATATAAGAGGGGATCAAGTGTGTGTCTATTAAAGCTCGGTTCGTTTTGGCAGCACCAAACAACTATACTGGGATGGTTGTAAAACTGATCTATCATATCCTCAATCTGGCTAACCGCATTCTGAGCAAATTCATCAGTCTCCTCATAACTCCATTGAAGAGGAAAATCCTGCCAGACTAATATTCCTGCTTCATCACAGGCATCATAGAATTCTTGACGATTAATGTGAGCATGAACTCTTACAGCGTTTACATTAGCCTCTTTCAACATTCTTATATCTCGAACTATCATTTTATTATCGTATTCACTTAGCCATTGAGTAGGAATGAAGTTTGTACCCCGAGGAAAGAACCGCTTACCGTTTAGATACCAATTCCATCTATCATCTACCTTTATTTCTCTTATACCAAATCGTACTGATTCTTCATCTAATCTTTCTTTTGCTAAATTTAAAATCTTACATCTTAAATTATATAAATACGGTTCCCCTCTGTCCCAGGTGGTCCATAATTTAGGTTTATCTATTGTCTTAACTAAATGAATATGATTCTTGCCAGAGGATAAAAAAATCTTTTTATTAATTTTACAATTTTTTTTAAATCCAATTCCCGATATTTCTAACTTGATTTCTATTTCTTGCGGGAAATCATTATTATCCAAAAGTATATCTATATCTAAGCGTGCCCTGCCATCTCTTAACAGCAACGGAGATACCTTAATATTTTTATCTATACATATTTTACTTTTTTCTTCAATTAAAACACCATTCCATATACCCCCGGTATTTCTATCCTGCCCATATTCAGGATCCCAGCTACCCGGACGGGTGTCATGATGGTTAAAGATCCCTTTTATTAGACCTTTCTTGTTAGGCCAGATATCCACAGACTCGAGAGGTGAATCCACCTCAACTTCCAGAAGATTTTCGCAATCTTTCAATATATCAGTTATATGAAACGAAAATTCTTGAAAATATCCTTCATGTTCTCCGATTAATCTTCCATTCAATTTGACCTTACAGAAATAATCCACTCCTTTAAAGATTAGGTAATAATCCTTATCTTTCTGAGTTGATATCTCAAATTTCTTTTGGTAATACACCTTTCCACTGTGATTCAATCCCTGTAGATACCAATTAGAGGGAACTTGAATATCACGATACTTTTTTCCATCATTTAAACGATATTTCCATGTACCATTAAGCGATAATGTTTTCACTGAGAACCTCCTATCTTACAATGAACTCTCTATACCAAAAATCTGATTGACAATATCTGAACAAAAATTACTTTTCTATGATAATACTACCCTTTTGTCTTACTTATATAATAAGTACTCTAATAATAAAATAATAATCTAAAGGAAGTCTATTTCTCATACTTTAGTCTCTTATCTCTAAGAATTCTTAACTTTTTTATAAAAGTTTTTAAACCAATAACCTCTCACCAATCAGGGACTAGAGTAGGACACCATCCCTCACCGGGAGGGATATGTTTTTTAGGAAAGACTTCGACCATTTCAATTGCATTGTTCGGACAAGCAGCAGCACATAGACCACATCCATAACAGTTATCACCTATAAAAACTCTTTGTCCTTCTTTCTTAACCATAGCTGAAAAATAACACACTCTAGTACATTTCAAACAATCTCTACATTTAGAAGGATCAATCTTGGGACAGAATCTACTTTTAACTACAGCAGCTTTATTACGATAGTAAATCACCGATCGCAGGAAAGCACAACAACAGGGACAGCAATTACAAATAACATCTGGATGATCATTGTTGGCAGTCTGGTGTATTAATCCTATTTTTTCACAATTCTTTAATAATTTTAAGGCCTTCTCTTTGGTTAATTCTCTTCCCATCTTTCTCTTTAGGACATAGTCAGCTAACTGATTTAGAGAAATACAGGTTTCTAATGGGGCATCACAATTCCTTTCCCTCTTTCGACAAGCACATAGCTGAACGGCAATCTTTTCAGCAGATTTAATTATTTGGGAAGTCTGTTCATAAGGAAGTATCCTGGTATTTTCAATGGTCTCTTCTAAAGGCAAAACTCTAAAGTCAGAAGGAATATTTTCTTCTTGAACTGGAACAAGTTGGGTCTCTTTGTAGAAATCTTTCCATAGATCTAAAAATTCCTCTCCGTATTTATCATATCTTGGATCGAAGAGAATAAAGTCCATAAATATACCTGCTTTGGTAATATTATAGTTTGGTCCCTCTGGAGTTTTTTCCTCTATAATTATAATTCCACGCATATATAAATCTCTTAATTTTTCTGCTACTTTATTTTCGCTTTCGTTTAATCTTCTGGCTACTTCCTTCGGAGTACTTGGCAGAGCCAAAACCATTTTCATTTCTTCCTTGCTCATTAAAATTTCTAAAATTTTTGGAAAGGTTTTGGAAAACCCGACTTCAAACTTATCGGCAAGTTGAGATGCAAAATTTTTCTTGTTTTTCATATTCAATTCCTCTTTTCTTAGTAATAAAAATCTATTCTATTTCAACCTTTTTGCATACCTATAGTCATTCCTTTCCTTATACGATCTGAAAAAATAATGTAAAGGGTAATAGGTAGTATGGCAGTAATTATTATCCCTGCATTCAACGGCCCATACATAGTAACATAGGTCCCTCTAAAAGTCATAAGTCCTCTAGGCAAAGTAAACATATCTGTTGATCTAATAAAGACTAAAGCAAAGAGAAATTCATTCCAGATAAATATAGTTTGTAAAATTATGGTCGTATACAAAGCTGGTAGAGCCAGAGGCAACATTATTTTCCAATATATTTTAAAAGGTGATAAACCATCTACTCTGGCTGCATCTTCCAGGGAACGGGGCATAGTGACAAAGAAGGATCTCAGTATAAAGATAGAAAGGGGTAACCCATAGGCAACATAGGGGAAGACCAAAGCAAAATAGGTATTAACTAAATGTAGGTTTTTGAGGAGGATCAACAAAGGAATTAAAGCTGAAACGGGTGCTATAAACATCCCTCCTAAAAATAAATAAAAAATCAATTTTTTGCCTTTAAACTTCAATCGTGCTAAAGAATAAGCAGCCATGGGAGCAATAATGGCTATAATTGCTACAGAAAGAAAAGTGACTATAATACTGTTTTTAAAACAAATACCTATTTTACCATCGCTCCAAGCGTCAGTATAATTTTGCCATTTAGGCTCTGTAGGAAGACTCCAGGGGCTGGAAAATATTTCTCTATTTGTCTTTAGAGAATTACTAACACACCAAATAATAGGATATATTATTATGATGGAGTATATTATTAAAAAAACATATAACATCCATCGCTTAAATCTCTTATTTTGTTTTAAATTCACTTTATTCCACTCCCCGTATAAATTTATTTTGCAATCTTTACTCGCATAATTCTCAATTGAATTGCTATAGCAATTAAACAGATAAAAAATATAATAACTCCTATAGCAGATGCATATCCAGCTTCTAATCTCCGAAAGCCCATACGATATAAGTGACTAGCAGCTATTTCAGTAGCATGAGCTGGCCCACCGTACGTCATAACCCAGATCAAATCAAAGGCTTTAAATGATCCTGTTATAGACATAATTATAGTAACAGCAATGACTTCTTTTAATAAAGGTACGGTTATACACCGGGCAATTTGTAGTTCAGATAAACCATCTACTCTTGCTGCATCAAATATATTTTTGGAAATACTTTTTAAGCCAGCTGTAAAAATTACGACATATAGGCCAATATATACCCAGTTACCAGCTATTATAACCGAAAATAAGGCTGTTTTTGGATTACCTAACCATTCTTGAGCTAACATACCTAATCCCACTTTGTTAAGAAGATTATTTATTAAACCAAATTCTGGATTATACATCCAAGTCCATACCATAGCTATAGCAACCAATGATATTATTAAAGGAGAAAAAATTATACTATTAAATATTCCTGCTCCTTTAATTTTTTTGTTTAAAATTATAGCCAAAGCTAAGGCTATAGATAGCTGAATACAAATCGATTGTACAGCTATTATAGCAGTATTTATGAGGGCTTTTACCCAAATGGTATCTTCAAAAAAAAGTTTTCTATAATTTCCAAAACCTATAAAAAACTTATGAGGAGATATACCCGCCCATCGAAAAAAGCTTAAATAAAAAACATGAATATTAGGATAAATAAAGAAAATACCAAAGATTAGAAGAGCAGGGAACAAAAATAAGTAAGCTGTCTTATTAACCTTAAATATGGACTGGATTTTCTTTAATAGCACTGGATTAACCTCCAAATTTCGGATAGTAATATTCTCTTACTTCGTTATGAAAAATAAATCATAAAATTTTCTTAGACTTTCGCGATATAAATTAGCCTTGACAAGACTGAAATTAGAGAACAAACCATATAATATATTCCTGGGGATAACACGAAAGGTTATCCCCAGCTTTAATTTACACAATACTTATTCCTATATATCTTTTATCTTGTCTATTCAAGAGGGAGTATTCCTTCTTTTTCCAACTCTTGAGCACATTTTTCTTGGGCAATGGCCATTTCCTCAGGAGTGACTTTGCCTGCAAATAAACAAGCTACATTATCCAGATGAACACTGGCAAATTTGGGAGGAGAATATTGATCCCAAGGAGGTTGACACCAACTTGCTTTTGTTATATCCTTCCTTACTTTCTCTAAAACAGGTTCATAAGCTCCCGGAGGGGTATCTACATTAAATACCACTAATTTGCCCACATCATTAATATATTTTATAATATTCTCCTTTTTAAACATAAATCTTAATAGATCCATTGCCTCCTTTTTATGTTTACTCGCTTCTGAAATACACCAATGATCTTGTAATGCTGCACCAAGCATAGTTGGATCACCTTTACCTCCTGGAATAATTGGAAATGGCATAATATCCAAAGGAAACTCTGGATAATCGTTTTTCAAAGAAGATACTATCCAGTTACCCATAAGGTACATTGCCACTTTGCCTTCAAAAAATAATCTCTGGGCCTCTGTGTACCCTGTTCCCAGAAATCCTTTTTGGAAGGCATCTAATTTAACTAGCTCTCTTATCCTTTCTCCAGCTTCAATAAATACAGGATCTTCAAAACTATAGCCAGGTTTGCGGTTTATGGTTTTAGTAAATATCTCAGACCCACCAATCCTATCGACCAAATATAGGTAGTGGAGCGAGAGCTCCCATTTCTCTTTAGCCCCAATCGTAATAGGAATAATATTGTTAGCTTTAAAAACATTTATAGCTTTCTTAAAATCCTCCCAACTCCATGGTTCTTCGGGTACTTTGAGCCCACATTTATCAAAAAGGTCAGTATTGATATAGAAGTGAACGGCTACGAACGTGACAGGAAAAGCAAAATGTTTGCCGTAGAAACTGCTCTGGCTAAGTGCCGAACGAGGAACCATTTCGACAGCCCAGGGTTCATTTAGTAAATCAGTTAAATCTGCTACACAACCTGCATCAACATATGATTTAAGAATTCCTCCTCCCCAGGAAAACCATATATCTGGAGGGACACCCGCTGCCATTGATGACCTTAGAGTAGTTTTAAAATCCTCATCAATCATATCGACTCTTTCTATTTTGACATTAGGATATTTCTTTTCAAATTCCTCTACTATGTAGTTCCAATAGTTGATAATAGGTTTATCGCCGGCTTGTACTGTCCACCATTCTAATTTCACATCTTTGGGTCTTGCCTGAACACCTTGGATAAATCCAAAGATAATTATCATCACCATCAAGCTTACTATTATACTTTTTTTCATTTTCTTTTCCTCCTTATACTAATTAAAAATTACAGAAAAAAGTAACTATTATCTTGTTTGAAACTAGTTTTCACCTCCTTTCCTCATCTAATTTTTAACAGAAATATTATATAATTGTATCCTCAGTACGTTTGTCAAAAATATGGAGACGACTTTCATTAAACTTTATAAATACATTTTCCCCTACATGTCCTTCAAAATTAGGATTAACCATGGCAGTGATTATATTGTTTCCCATTTCTAAATTAACATATCCAATATTCCCCATTTGTTGGAAGAAATACACTTTTACCTCCAAAAAGTCCCTTTGGGATTCTAAAGAAACCAGTACATCCTCCGGTCTAACACCCATTACTACCGCCAAGCCTCTCTCTTTCGCTTTTATTCTTTTTCTTAAACTACTTGGAACCTTTACAGAGAACTTCCCTGCATTTAAGTATGTTGCTGTGCTTTTTTCTACTAAATTGCATTCTAAAAAATTCATTTGTGGACTTCCGATAAATCCTGCAATGAATTTATTTGCTGGTTGATCATATATTCTTCGCGGTGTGTTTATCTGAAGTACTTTACCATCTTTGATTATAGCTACTCTATCAGCCATTATCATTGCTTCTTCTTGATCATGGGTCACATATATCATTGTGGTCTTTAGCTTTTCTTGAAGCTTCTTAAGCTCTGCTCTCATATTAATCCGTAAAACGGCATCCAAGTTAGATAAGGGTTCATCTAATAAAAAAACAGAGGGTTTTCTTATAATAGCTCTACCCAAAGCTACTCTCTGTTGTTGACCGCCACTAAGTTCTCCAGGTTTGCGATTTAAAAGTTGTTCAAGGTTAAGAATTTTTGCTGTTTCTGTAACTCTTTTTACTATTTCATTTTTTGGAATTTTATCTACCTTGAGACATAATGCCATATTATCATAAACAGACATATGGGGATAAAGAGCATAATCTTGAAATACCATGGCAATGGCTCTTTCTTTAGGTTCAAGGTCGTTTACAATCCTATCATCAAAATAAATATTACCCCTGGTAGGTTTCTCCAAACCAGCAATAAGTCTTAATGTGGTCGACTTTCCGCAGCCAGATGGTCCTAATAGTGCCATAAACTCTCCCTCTTTTACATTTATATTCAGCTTTTCCACCGCTTTAGTACTGCCAAAATACTTACAAATATTCTCTAAGAAAATTTTACTCATAATTCACCTCAGAGATAGGAATTGCAGATTCACGCTCAATTAATTCCACTGGAATAATCACCTGCCGCGGAGTTCTTTCTTTTTTATTCTGAGAACCTATCCTATCTAAAAGTAATTCAGCTGCTACTTTACCCATCTCTTCTCTTCTTTGTTTTATGGTAGTGAGTGGAGGAATAATATAAGGAGAAATATAGCTATCATCAAATCCGATTACAGAAACCTCATCTGGAACAGATATACCTTTATCGTTTAAGGCTTTAATAGCTCCCATTGCCATCTGATCATTAGAGGCAAAGATGGCACTAAAATTCAATCCATATTTATCCAGATATTTTTTAATACTTAAATATCCACTCTCTATAAAAAAGTCTCCACTCAGGATGAAATCACTATTAAATTTTATCCCTTTATCTTTCAGAGCTTTCTTATAACCATTAAATCGCTCTTTTGAAGAATCAATATAAGGGACACCTTCAATAAATAAAATATTAGAATGCCCTAAGTTTAAGAGATACTCTGTGGCAATATATCCTCCTCGAAAATTATCAATCTTCACCGTATCAACTTTTAAACCATGGGAATCTCTATCTAATAAAACTATATTATAGCCTTCTTCTATTAAAGAATGAACATAGTCATCATCTCCACTGGTGGTAACCAATACAGCTCCATCGACTTTTTTTGCCTTGAAGAAATTTACTGCTGACAATTCTTCTTCTACGATATGGTGATTTAATGAGATTATGAGGTTATACCCATTTTCCGTTGCAGTTGATTCTATGCCATTTATTACCTCTCCATAAAAATCCCCTATTGTATCTGGTACAGCAATTCCAATACTCTTAGAAAGTCGAGTCTTTAAGCCACTTGCCATGGCAGAAGGAGAATAGCCCATTTCTTTTATCGCCTTCAATACTCGCCTACGAGTCTTTGCGGATACACCTTTACTTCCATTTGAGACACGGGAAACTGTCGTAATGGAAACGTTTGCGACATTTGCCACATCTTTTATTGTTATTTTCATATTTATTCCCCATTTCTTTATAGAAAACGTTTTCTATATATTAATTTAATATATTTATTTTGTCAACTGTTAAATTCGTATCGCATATTGCGTATCGAGTATCGCGTTAAGAAATAAAGAAAATAAACTAAGGGAAAGTAGAAAAAAACGTAAGCATAACTTTTTTATCTAACTACCCCACCAGATTTTACACTGACCGAGTATTCAAAAAAATATCATAAAAAATTTGCAAAAGTTTTTTGAAGTGATATAATGAGTTTGTAAGATGCAATTTTTTTTAAATTACTTTTTGGGTCTTTTGGGAGAAAAATATGGAAATTACTTCGAGACAGAAAGATTTTTTACAATCGTTAATCGATTTATACAAACAGAAGGCTTACCCTGTCCATTATTCAGAAGTAGCTAAAAAAATGGGAGTAAGTAAATGGACTGCCTATGATATGTTACAATTACTCCATAAAAATGGTTTCCTGGAAGTAGAATACCTAATCCCAGAATTAAATAGCAATTATAAATATAAATGTGAAAAATTAGGCCGTTCTACTATATCCTTCTTCCCTACTAAAAAAGGATATTCCGTCTCTAATCTTTCGCAAAGAAACCTTCCTGTAAAAACATTCGAACTTAATAAATTAAAAAAAGAAATTATTCAAAAATTTGATGAATTTAAAGGGAAACTTAACATAAAAGACTTGCTTAGAGAAGCCTTACAAACTAAGTCTCCTCTTATTTTTTGTGCTTGTGTATTGATTATTTTAATTCTTCTGGTTAAAAAAGTCGCCGAGGGAATAGCCGAAATACAATTATTAAATCAAGTCATACCTCCTAATGCAACAAATACCTATACTGAATTAGCCCTAATTGTCTTTGTAGGAATGTGTTTAGGAGTTCTAACAAAATATATTAATAAAATACCAAAATTTACAACAATCCAAGATAATAACCTGGAGAAATATGCAGATTATATTCAAACATATAATCAATATATCTCTCAGATGAATAAAAAAGAGCAAAAATCATTATTAGATTTCTTAAAAGAAACGTTGGATGAAATAAATAAAAAAAGCAAAACCTAAATTTTTAAAGTAATTTTTATTATAGGAGGAAAATATCATGGATTATATGGAAAAACTAAAAAACTACACTACCAAACAGACTGTGAATCTTATTATGAAAGCCCTGGGTAATACCTCTGATGAAAATCTTATTCGGCTAACCTATGCGGCAGAAAGAATTGCTCCCAAGTTCAAACCCGAAATAGGCAAGGTCAGAAAGATGTTCGAAGACAAAGCTCCTGCTTATTTTCTTGCCCAAAAAGCACTAAGGGAGACCCATCCTAATGTCCGAAATAAAATGGTACTAAATTTTATGATTAATTATATTTTATTGGGGCCAAAAAATAGGGAGAATTTTCGGAAAAAAGAAGGCATTCCCTGCCCTGCAGTAATAGTAATCAGTCCTACAATGAGATGTAACCTCAGATGTACCGGTTGTTATGCCGGAGATTATTCTAAAAAAGATGACCTTCCTCTTGAGTATGTGGATAAAGTTATAACTGAAGCCAAAGAAATGGGCACCTATTTCTACGTCATTTCCGGTGGAGAAGCTTTTGTTAGAGACGATATGTTAGATATCTATAAAAAACATAATGATGCCGCTTTTATGGTCTATACTAATGGTACTTTTATAGATAGAGATATGGCTTTTAAACTCCAAGAATTAGGTAATGTCGCCCCGGCTATAAGTGTAGAAGGATTTAAAAAAGAGACTGATGAGCGTCGAGGTAAAGGAGTATGGGAAAAGGTAATGCAGGCCATGGATAACTGTAAGGAAGCCAGATTAATTTATGGCTTTTCTATTACTCCTACTAAATATAATACTGAAATAGTTTATAGTGATGAACTTATGAAAATATTAGAAAAAAGGGGTTGTATGTTTGGTTGGTACTTTACTTATATACCCATCGGCAGAAAGCCCGATGTAAACCTAATGCAAACTCCGGAACAGAGACTTTATGGATGGAGAAGAGTTAATTATATCAGAAGTACTTACCCGGTATTTATTGGAGACTTCTGGAATGACGGAATGCACGTAAATGGCTGTATTGCCGGAGGCCGCCAATATCTACATATAAATGTAAAGGGAGATTATGAACCCTGTGTATTTACTCACTGCGCTACTCATAATGTAAGAAATATCACATTAAAAGAGGCTTTGGCTTCTCCTTTATTTAAAGCAATAAGGGCAAGACAACCTTATACTGAAAACTTAATGTTACCTTGTATGATTATTGATAACCCTAAAGTATTAAGAGAAGTTGTTAAAGAATCTAACGCTTATCCCACCCATGGTAATGCTCAAACAGTAATAACTGAATGTGCAGAACATCTGGATAAATACTCTAAAGAATATGGTGAACTTACTAAACCTTTCTGGGAAAAGGTATATGTGAAAAAAGAAGGAATGCCTAAAACAATTCCTGAAAAACTTGAAGATGTAAAAGCCTTGATAGAAGAAATAAAAAAATAAAAGATTAGGCAGCGTATACAATTTTGGTTGCTATTTGGGTCTTTAATAACACTTAATTCTTTTAGAAAATGAATAAATAATAGCAGTATTGTGGAGAGTGTGGGCAACCTGAAAGGTTGTCCAAGTAATGTGGGTAATTCTGAAGGAATTATCTACATTACGTCACTATCCACAATCAGTTCTTTTATAAAAAATATAATCATTTTAGACCTAATTCTGCAACTTTTAGTATTGGAGACTGGTACAGAAAATACAACGTTTTTTTCGCATAATAGACCATCCTTAGCGTGTTGAACATGCTAATACAATAAGATCTATCATACAACATCAATTAATATAGGTGTTTTAAGCATATTTTGTCAAAGAACAGCAACTAATTTTGTATACGCTGTGAAAGATTATATCTTTTCTTCCTTTTGAGATATGATCATGCCAAAGATTATCAATAATCCTCCTGCCCAGGCGATAAGGCCTACCTTCTCTCCCAGGAGAAGGTAGGCAAAGATCGCGCCGAATATAGGCTCTCCAGAGAATATAATCGCAGTCTTAGTAGCAGTAGAATATCTTTGAAACCTATTCTGTATATAAAAAGCAAGAGCAGTAGCAAATACGCCGGTCAACATGATAGCCCACCACACACTGGAAGGATAAGATAAATGAATTGCTGGTCTTTCAAAAATTATAGCCATTAATAAAGATAATATAAAAACTGTAGCTAGTTGAACAATGACTAATAGAACATAATCCATCTTTTTAATATATAAACCTACAGATATAATATGTAGGGCAAAAGATACTGCACATAGTAAAACTAAAAAATCTCCTAAATTAAAACTGAAGCTGCTGCTATAATTTAGAAACCATAATCCAATAAATGCTAAAACTACTCCTATTACTGAATTTCGATTAATTTTCTCTTTGATAAAGAAATGGGAAATAATGGGGACTAAAACTACAGATAAACCGGTAATAAATCCTGCTTTGGTAGCGGAAGTATATTTTATTCCCACAGTTTGAAAAGTATAACCTAAAAAAAGGAAAGTTCCAATTAAAGACCCTTTTCTTAAAATTATTTTATTAATCCCTCCTATTTTTTTCCAAAATATTATCATAAGAACCAGCGTAGCCAATAAAAATCTATAAGCTAAAAAGGTATATGGAGGAATTAAATTAAGAATATTCTTAATTATTGCAAAAGTTGAACCCCAAATAATTACTATTCCTAATAAATAAATTTCTGCTTGAATACTTTTCATACTTGCTTGTTCTCTTTTCTTTTAATTATTTTTTATATATCCTTCTGAAACCATCCATTTCCCAATCCCTCTTCCTCAAAAGCCCGTAAGGCTTCCCTGTATTCTCCCCTATTTATCCTTCTGGATAAAGGAGGAAATTGGCCAGCCTGGTAAGCCGGAAAATATTGCGCCATCAAGCTAATATAAGTATGAGGAGAAATCTCCCGGGCAATAAAATGCATAATCTTTTTAGTACCACTTAAACCCTCAGGTAAAACTAAATGTCGAACAATTAAACCTGAACGAGCTATCCCCATCCTGTCCACTGCCAGATCTCCTACCTGTCGGTACATCTCCTTTAACGCCTTCTTCATTATTTCAAAATAATCAGGAGCAGATGAATATTTCCCAGCTATCTCATTATCAGCATATCTGGCATCAGGTAGGTATATGTCCACAATACCATCAAGTAATTTTAAAGTCTTTACCGATTCATAGCCACTAGTATTATAGACTATAGGAAGGTACAAACCCATTTTAATGGCTAATTTAAGACTCTTTAATATCTGAGGTACAAAATGAGTTGGAGTAACCAAATTAATATTATGACATTTTCTTTTCTGTAAAGCAAACATAATTTTAGCTAATTCTGATAAACTAACTTTGTTACCATTTCCTAACTGGCTTATAGGATAATTCTGACAATAAACACACTTTAAATTACAGTTGGTAAAAAATATTGTACCTGAGCCAAAGTTGCCCACCAGGGGCGGCTCTTCTCCAAAGTGAGTATTATAACTGGAGACTATCACCTCTTCACTCGAACGACAGAAACCTTTTTTTCCTTCTAAGCGGTTCACCCCACATTTGCGAGGACACACTTCACAAGAGGAGAGTAATTTATAAGCATTTTCAATTCTTTTATCTAATTCTTCTTCTTTTATATTTAAATATCTCGGATATTTTAATTTATTTATCAACTTAATATTCTTTCACCTAAAGATAATCTAATAATTCTTCCAAGGAGTCTAACTGTAAATAATTTTCTGATAGAGGCTCTTCTTCCTCAAATTTCCAGCTTAAGTAAGGAATTAGAATACAATTTATGCCTAATTTTAATCCAGGATTCAAATCTGAACGAACACTATTACCTACTATCCAGGTATCTTTTTTATTTAACTTATGTTCCGTTAAAATATTTTGATACTCCTCAACATTTTTATATCTCAAGACATAAACTGCTGAAAAATATTTTTTTAAACCGGTTAACTGCAGCTTCTTATCCTGGACTTGCGGATCTCCCAAAGTGGCTAAAATTAAAAAATACTTTTTACTCAAAGTATCCAATACAAAATACACGTCTTCAATCAATTCAGGAACCTGTCTAAAAACCTGCCAACCTATATCTTCAATCTTCTTTTTTAAAACCGGATTAATTTTTTCACCATTTATTTTACAAAAATACTCATAAGTTTTTCCCAAACTGAGAGGATATCTTTCTTTTACAAAACCATACTCTTTTATATAGTTAATATCAATTTCATCAAGTTTTGCTAATGCCTCTTCTTTTTTAAAGCCGAAATTTTCCATTAGTAAGGAAAATTCTTCTCTCGCCTGGTTGTATAACTTGGAAGTTTTAATTAAAGTGTCATCTAAATCAAAGATAATGGTCTTAATTTTTATTCTCTCCTTTTGCATAAATTCTTTATAATTATAACTATAATGATGCGCTTTAGCAAACCATAAAAAACAGTATCGAGTATCGAGTATATCGCGTATTTAGTTAGTTGGTTAGTTGGTTACCTAGTTAGCTAGTTAATATAATAAAAAAATATAAGCATAAAGCACAAAATTAAATTCGTATTTAGTATTTCGTATAGTAATAATTAATGTGTTAAATGTAGGGATTCGATTCCTGTCTGCGTGCAGAAACGCACAGGCAGGCATCGAATCCGCTGAAAAGAAATCACAAAATACTCGGGTCGGATAAATCCGACCCCTACAACAAAATCAGAGCTCGTAATGATAGATTATAATAGAAAGAGATAGCTGATAAGTAGGGGCGTATTGCTATACGCCTACAAATAGTGCCAGGAAAAATGAATCTAATAAAAATCTTTTATAAAGTTATAAAAAATGTGTTATAATATTTTTTGTTAAGTAAAATAAATTCGCCAATTAATTAATAGTTTAAACTAAAATATACTATTAAAACACTTAGAAAAATAAAAGTGGATGAATTGATTAAAAATATCTATAGTCGGAAAGAAGGTAAAGATGGGAAAAAACAATAAAAAAATAAAAAATTTAAAAAAGAAAGATATTAAAAAAGGGAAAAAATCTATGGTTAGGGAATTGTTGGAAACGGTAATCAGTGCCGGGATAATTGCTTTTATAATTATTACTTTTATCGGTCAGGTCACTGTAGTAAGAGGCGCTTCTATGGAACCTACACTTCATAATAACGAAAGACTTATTGCCAATAAGATTATTTACCGTTTTGAATCACCTGAACGAAGTGAAATAATAATATTTAGGCCCCCTTTAGAAATAAAACGAAATTATATTAAAAGAATAATTGGAGTTCCGGGAGATAAAATTGAAATTACCAAGGGAGAAATTTATCTTAATGATAAAAAACTAGAAGAGCCTTATGTAAAAAATAGATCGTATGAGAATATGCCTCCTACAATTGTACCTGATAATTCTTTTTTTGTCTTAGGAGATAATAGGCCCAATAGTAGTGATAGTAGATATTGGGGATTTGTCCCTCGTAAGAATGTCGTCGGTAAAGCATGGGTAGTTTTCTGGCCCTTGAATAGGATTAGATTGCCATGAAAACATTCGCCAATTTACCAATTGACCGATTTACCAATTAGTTTAGTCTAACGATCGATCAGTTATTATGTTCTCTGTCATTGCGAGGGGAGCACTCAAGTAATATTGAATGCTCCCCTCGCAATGACAAAAATAAAAATCCCGTGTTAGCCACTCATAATATTCTGGCTACTGGCTTCTGAATTCTATTCTCTTT
>DMCY01000091.1 GCA_003451675.1 Candidatus Atribacteria bacterium | reverse complement strand
AAATATGAAGAGCCGAATGCTCGAATAGGGCACGTTCGGTTCTGTGGGGGGTGTTCTATCAATCAGCTAAGGAACTAATATTGTGACACTTCCATTAAGGAAACGGGAAGATAACAGGGAATACAAAGTTGTTTCTAAGGTTGGGAGATACTCATCTACTCGACTCTAATAAGTGTGTAAGTCAAGATTTCGATTTTAAATGGTAGGGGGCGGATTTATCCGCCCCGTCTTTATAAGAAATGACAAGAGATATTTTAAAAATAATATTATTATGCTTTTATAATTGCAGAAAGAATAAGAAAAATCTGCAATTTATTTTTTTGTAACTTAAATTACTCTATTTATTCAAGGAAGGTAGATAATGACAAACAAACCGAAAGTATTCATAAAAACCTTCGGATGCCAGATGAACGTCAATGACTCAGAATACATCATTGGCCAATTAGTAAAATTAGGTTATTCGATCACGGAAGATATATCTAAATCTAACTTAATTTTATTAAATACTTGCTGTGTTAGAGCAAAAGTCGAGCAGAAAATATATAGCTTAATTGGTAAGATTAAAAAAATAAAAGAAAATAATCCAAATGTGATTTTGGGTATATGTGGATGTATGGCTCAAAAGGAAAAAGAAAATATATTTGAAAGAGCACCATATGTTGATTTTATATTCAGTCCTTCTCAAGTAAATAATTTAGAAGAAATTATTAATGCTATAAGATATGGTAATAAAAAATATATTTCTTGCGAAAATACTCCTGAATTTAGCTTTAATCACGTACCGGTTAAAAGAGAAAGTAAAATATCAGCCTGGATTCAAATAATGAGAGGTTGTAATAATTATTGCTCTTACTGTGTTGTTCCATACACGAGGGGTCCTGAGCAGAGCAGGGGAGTTTCCGAAATATTATCAGAAGTAAATAATTTAGCTCAAAATAAATATAAAGAAATGTTTTTATTGGGCCAAAATGTAAACTCCTACGGCAATGACCTTTCGCAATCTGCTACTTTTTCTAAATTATTAGAATTATTAAATAACATTAATGGTATAGAAAGAATAAGATTCACAACTTCTCATCCCAAAGATTTTTCTTTCGATTTGATAAAAACAATAAAAAGCTGCAATAAAATCTGTAACCATATCCATTTACCTATTCAATCCGGTTCAAACAAAATACTTAAAATGATGAATAGAAAGTATGATATCGATTATTATAAGAATATCATTAAAGAAATTCGAAATAACATAGACAATATTGCAATTACTACAGATGTAATGGTTGGGTTTCCCGGGGAAACCGAAGATGACTTTATGGATACTTTACGTGCCTTTAAAGAAATAGAATTTGACGAAGCTTATACTTTTATTTATTCCAATAGAGTAAATGCTATTGCTTCGCTATTACCTGATCAGGTTCCTCTAAAGCTCAAAAAAGAAAGGCTATGGAGACTTATTGAATTGCAAAAAGATATATCGACTAAAATTAATAAAAAACTTGAAGGAATGATAGTGGGTGTTTTAGTGGATAAAAAATCTAAAAAAAATATTGCAAATCAATTTTCTGGCAGAACAGGGACCAACAAAACCGTGGTATTTACCAGTAAACAAGATCTGTTAGGGGAATTAGTTAAAGTTAAAATTATAAAGTCAAGTCCCTGGACTTTATATGGAGAACTAATTGAATGAGTAACAGTAAAAATAATAATTTACTAATTTTATTAGGCCCCACGGGGGTAGGCAAAACAGATATTTCCATTAAATTAGCTCAAAAAATGCCTGATATAGAAATAATTTCTGCTGATTCTATGCAAATATATAAATATATGGATATTGGCACTGCCAAACCTAATAAAAGCATATTAAAAGCAATAAAACATCATATGATAGATATTGTTGACCCATCAGAGAATTTTGACGTAATACAATACAGTAAGTTAGCTACGAAAATTATATTAGATGTTTTTAAAAATGGTAAGATACCAATATTGGCAGGTGGCTCCGGACTATATATTTCCTCAATAATTAATCCGCTTTTTACCGGACCTGCTAAGAATATTGAATATAGAGAAATCTTAGAAGAAGAGGCAAAAATACACGGTAAAAAATATTTATATGATAAATTATCCAAAATAGACCCGATTTCTGCTTTAAAAATTAAACCTAATGATTTAAGAAGAATAGTCAGGGCTTTAGAAGTTTATAAATCTACCGGTAAAACCATCTCTTATTTACAGAAAAAATCCTCTGATAGTAGCGCAAAATATAATTATCAGGTAATAGGATTTAAAAGAGATAGAGAGAATTTATATCAAAGAATAAATATGAGAGTTGATAAGATGATTAAAGACGGATTCATAGAAGAAGTTAAAACCCTAAGAGAAATGGGTTATAATGAAGATTTAAATTCAATGCAAGGTTTGGGCTACAAACAGATAAACAAGCATCTTAATGGTGTATACACTAAAGAAGAGGCTATTAATCTAATAAAGATAGAGACCCGGCATTATGCCAAAAGACAGATGACCTGGTTTAACAATAAAATAGAAAATATCCAATGGATAGATTTAGATGGGGTTAACGAAAATGAAGTAATATCAAAAATATGGAGTTGTAGGACAGGCGTCTCGCCTG
>DMCY01000067.1:19648-20561 GCA_003451675.1 Candidatus Atribacteria bacterium | reverse complement strand
ATATATTCAACCAATCAGATGAAGAAGCCCTTAATTCTTTAATGTTCGATATCAGGTACCAGCATGCCTTACATACGACCAGCTTTAAAGAACAGCCGGTATCCAAAAACAGCCTGACTAATTTTCGGGCAGCGGTATACAGATACAATCAAGAGCACGGTATTGATCTTATCCAGGAAGAGATAGAATCTCAGGCCAAAACTTTCTCTAAAATACTTAAAATAGAAGGTAAGACCATCCGGATGGACTCCTTGATGATAAGCTCCTCCTGCCGAAAATTATCCCGTTTAGAAATTATCTACTCTACCGTTTCCAGACTCATAAAGGTCATAGCTAAAAATACTACCCTAGCGGAATACTTTAAACCCTATCAAGATGAAAGCCACTATAATGATACCATCTACCGTTCAAGAGATAAAGATCTGAATACTAAAATTAAAAAAGTACTTAAAGATGGTGTAAGACTTTATTCTATATATAGAAAAGATTAGGATAATAGAAGGCTATGACTTACAAAAAAATACCTACAGTGACCAGAAATTTGCTAAAGATACCATTTCCAAATTAGATAAAGGTACTACCGCTCTTGCAGATGGTGCCTATTATTCAGAAGACATAGACAAAAAAGCCAGAGCCAAAGGCATAAAGATGGTCCCTACTAACCTGGTAGGGGGAGGTAAAAATAGCAATTGTGATAAATTTGAGATAGATGAGAAAGAACATCTGGTAAGGAGATGTCCTTCTGGTCACAAGCCGATAACCAGTAAGTTTAAAGAAGGATCCTATAGAGCACACTTTGATAAGAAACACTGTAACGATTGCCCCTTACGTAAAGATTGTCCGGTCATAGAACAGAAGAAGAGTTATCTCTTTAGAGTATCAGAGAAAACCTTACACCGTTGCCAGCTTATCA
>DMCY01000067.1:0-19515 GCA_003451675.1 Candidatus Atribacteria bacterium | reverse complement strand
GTTAGTTTTTGGGAGATAATCATATTATAATAAATTATAAAAAAATAAAAGGAGAGAGTAATATGGTTTTTGCTAAAGAAGATAAGGGAAAAATAATAACAAAATATCAGCATCATACTACCGATACTGGTTCACCAGAAGTTCAAATTGCTTTGTTAACTGAAAGAATAAACGATCTTACCGGACATCTGATAAAGAATAAGAAAGATTTTCATTCAAAGCAAGGTTTATTGAAGATGGTGGGGAAAAGAAGAAGATTATTAAAGTATCTTAAAGATAGTGATATTGATAAATATCGAAAAATTATTGAGTCACTAAATTTACGAAAATAATGAATTAGTCGTTAGTTTAAAATGCAAAATACGAGATGCGCAATTACAAGAAAGATAAGATATTTACATAAAATAAAATAGTTTTTTAAAAAATAGAGAGGAAAATAAATGTTTAATGTTAGGATGTAAAGAAATTAAAATTAATTTAAATGGTAAAGTAATAAATATAGAAACCGGTAAAATTGCTAAGCAGGCAGCTGGTTCGATTGTAGTTAGTTGTGAGGGAACTATTGTACTGGTAACAGCAAACTATTCTAAAGAACCACGTGAAGGAATAGACTTTTTCCCTTTAATGGTAGATTATGAGGAAAAATTTTATGCTGCTGGTAAGATACCAGGCGGTTTTTTCAAAAGAGAAGGTAGACCAAGCAAGAATGCGATATTAACTTCACGACTTATTGATCGTCCATTGCGGCCTTTGTTCCCCAGGGAATACAGAAACGATGTTCAGGTTATTGCTACCGTTTTGTCATATGATCAAAAAAATTTACCGGATATACTAGCTATGATAGGAGCTTCTGCGGCTTTATGGGTATCGGATATTCCTTTTCTAGTTCCCATAGGAGCTGTCAGGATTGGACTGATAGAAAACGAATTCATAATTAATCCCGGCTCTGAGGAATTAGGAAATTCAAAATTAAACTTAATTATAGCTGGTACAAAAGATTCAATTATAATGATGGAAGGCGAAGCAAAAGAAGTACCTGAAGAAATTATATTAAAGGCAATTAGTATTGCTCAGGGAGTAATAAAAACAATCATAGAAGGGCAAGAAAAATTAGCCGATATTTTGGGAAAATCTAATCTAAAAGAAGAAAAACAATATTCAGAAACAGCAGAATTAGAAGATGATTATCGTAAAGAAATTAGAAATCTCTACGAGAAAGAAATTAAAAAATCAATATGTATAAACGAAAAGAAGGAAAGAGAAAATACATTAAAAAATATATTTAATCAGATTACTGAAAAATTATCTATTGAGGGAGAAAATTTACCCCTCTTGAAAAATGCCTATGATGAAATTTGCAAAGAAGCTGTTCGTAATTTAATAATCCAGGAAAAAATAAGAGTAGACGGAAGAAAATTAGACGAAATACGGCCTATTAGTTGCGAAACTGGGGTGCTTCCTCGAGTTCATGGAAGTGCTTTATTTACCAGGGGTGAAACACAAGCCTTAGCTATTACTACTCTTGGAACCATAAAAGATAGGCAATTTATAGATACTCTGGAAGAAGAATCTTCAGAAAGGTTTTATCTGCATTACAACTTTCCACCTTTTAGCGTTGGTGAAGTAAGACCGAGAAGAGGCCAATCAAGAAGAGAGATTGGCCATGGTTCATTAGCAGAAATGGCCTTAAAAGCGGTAATTCCTTCAGAAGAAGAATTTCCTTACACTATTCGCATAGTTTCTGAAATATTAGAATCAAATGGCTCTTCTTCTATGGCTTCTGTTTGCGGAGGAAGCCTATCTTTATTTGACGCCGGAGTTCCTATAAAAATGCCAGTAGCCGGAGTTGCTATGGGACTAGTAAAAGAAGATGAAAATGTCGAAATTTTAACCGATATTTTAGGTTTAGAAGATCATTATGGTGATATGGACTTTAAAGCTGCCGGAACCAGCCAGGGTATTACCGCTATTCAAATGGACCTAAAAATTGCGGGTATCTCAAAAGATACAATGCAAAATGTTTTACAGAGATCAAAAGAGGCGAGATTATATATTCTTGAAAAAATGAATATAACAATGTCTAAACCTAAAGAAAATATTTCTACTTATGCGCCAAAAATATTAATTATAAATGTTGACCCTGCTAAAATTGGCATGGTAATTGGCCCCAGTGGGAAAAATATAAAAAAAATCATAGAAGTAACGGGCGCCTCTATCGATATTAAAGATGATGGAGAAATATTTATAGCTGCAACAGACGAAAAAACTCTGAAGCAATCAAAAAAGATGATTGAAGATTTGGTAAGAGAAGCTAAGGTTGGGGAAACATATGAAGGAAAAGTGACCAGGACAACTAATTTTGGAGCTTTTGTTGAAATTTTCCCTGGTAAAGAAGGATTAGTCCATATTTCTAAATTGTCACATAAACGTATAGGGAAAGTTGAAGATGTAGTTAAAGTCAATGATAATATATTAGTTAAATGTATCGGAATTGATAATCAAGGTAGAGTTGACCTAAGAAAAATAGATAGCGATGAAAATAATATTGTAGAAGATGACATTGATAAAAAAGATGAAAATTACGATTAATATTTATAGTTGTAATATAAAAAATAGATAGATAAAAAAATGGATTTAATTATGGAAAATAATAAAATAGAAATAAAAATAGAAAAAGTGAGAGGATGCGAGGATTTGCCTTTACCCGTTTCCACAAGTGAATTCTCCTCCGGAGTTGATTTGTTATCCGCAGAAACTTCAGATACTGTATTAAAACCGGGTAAAATAAAATTGATTTCCACCGGGATTAAAATTATGATTCCTAAAGGTTATGAAGGGCAAATAAGACCTCGAAGCGGTTTAGCTTTTAAACATGGAATTACTGTTTTAAATACTCCAGGCACTATTGATTCGGATTATAGGGGTATTGTAAAGGTAATATTAATTAATTTAGGTGAAGAAGATTTTAATATACAAAGAGGAGATAGAATAGCTCAATTAGTAATCCAAAAAATATTTTTCCCTAATTTTAAAATTGTAAAGACCTTGGATAAAACCAAAAGAGGAGAAGGTGGCTTCGGACATAGCGGCATAGGAACTAGCGTATAGCGTTTAGCTTATAAATATAGTTAGCTGGTTAGTTGGTTACCTGGTTAATTGGTTAAGGAAATGGAAGAAGATAGAAGTCAGGAGCCAGAATAAAAAGACAGAAATGTCATTGCGAGGCGAAACCGTGGCAATCTCATTATAACGCGGTATTATATTGACACTATCCTATACGCTAAACGCTGTACGCTATTTTTTCTTTACTATATACTAACGACTAACTTAGGCGGAGGTATTTAATGACCACTGAACTAATCTTTGGCATGATGGGAGGTCTGGGATTATTTTTATACGGAATGCAACTGCTCAGTGATGGCTTACAAAAAGCTACTGGTGATAAAATACAAAGAATTCTGGAATTCTTAACCAACAAACCAGTAATGGGCGTTGTAACCGGGGCTTTAATAACTTCCATTATTCAAAGTAGTAGTGCTACAAGTGTTATAACTATCGGATTAGTTAACGCAGGATTATTAAGTTTAAAACAAGCTGTAAGCGTAATAGCAGGAGCTAACATAGGTACCACCGTGACCGCCCAGATTGTATCTTTCCGTTTAGAGCAATATGCTCTTCCGGCAATTGGCATAGGTTTTATCATTAATTTTTTAGCTAAAAGAAAAAGTTATAAATATTTTGGACAAATTTTACTCGGTTTTGGTATATTATTTTTAGGTTTATACACCATGTCTCATGCCGTAAGGCCACTAAGAAATTATGCTCCATTCTTAAATTTATTAGTGAATATTTCTCACAATCCTTTATTGGGCATTGCGGTTGCTGCAATCTTTACCGCTATAATTCAAAGCAGTAGTGCTACTACTGCAATTGTAATTGCCATGTCTATTCAGGGTATAATAGGCATAGAAGCAGCAATCCCTCTTATTCTGGGAAGCAATATAGGAACTTGTTTTACTGCAGTAATTGCCAGCATAGGGAGTTCAATAACCGGAAAAAGAGTCGCTCTTTCTCATCTATTTTTTAATATGGGAGGGGTTGTTCTATTTCTATTCTTTATAAATAAATTCTCATATCTGGTATCATTAACTTCATCAAGTGTTCCAAGGCAAATCGCTAATGCTCATACTTTGTTTAATATAATTAATACAACAATATTACTTCCATTTATTTCTTTGTTTGTTAGATTTATAATTAAACTTTTACCGGGCGAAGAAATTGTCCTTAAGAGAGGACCTATTTACCTAAACAAAGATATGGTAAATACGCCATCCCTCGCTTTGAGCCAGGCAACTAAAGAATTAGTTAGAATGGGTGAGATGGTTGAGAGTATGTTAAATGATGTAATGATGTCTTTTATTCAAAATGACCTAAATGTCTTAAAAAACGTATATTTAAAAGAAGAGGTGGTAAATACTTTAGAAAAAGAGATTACCAAATATTTAGTATTAATATCTCAACGGTCTCTTAGCCCTAAACAATCAAAAAGACTAACAGATTTGATGAATATAGCAAATGATGTAGAAAGAGTAGGGGATCATGCTGAAAATTTAGCTGAACTTGCTGAAGAAAAAATAAATGAAAAATTACCTTTTAGTGAAAAAGCTTTAAATGAATTAAAATTTATGTTTTCTAAAGTTCAAGTTTCTTTAAATAAATCAATCTCGGCATTAAAAAATAGAGATATAGCATTAGCTCGAGAAGTAGCTTTAAAAGAAGATGAAATTGATGAAATAGAAAAAGAACTTCGTGATAATCATATAAATAGGCTAAACCAGGGCATTTGTTATCCTGAATCCGGTGTTATCTTTTTAGATTTAATAAGTAACTTAGAAAGAGTTGGAGACCATGCTAATAACATTAGTTTAATGGTAATTGACGAATTATCCAAAAGTTAGAGGAATATATGTCATTAATATTATTAGGGCTACTACAAGGATTAACTGAATTCTTCCCGGTAAGCAGTTCCGGGCATTTAGTTATAGCTAAGTATTTTTTAAAACTACATTTACCAGGTGCGGCATTTGAGGCATTTTTACATTTTGGAACAGTTATGGCTGTAATAGTACTCTTTAGAAAAGAAATTAAAGAATTAGTAATTTCTTTTTTTGACAGTGTTTATAAAATATTTCATGGAGAAAATATATTAAATATTTTTAAAAATAATTCATCATCAAAACTTGCCTGGTTTTTAGTAATAAGCACCATACCGGCAGCGATTATTGGATATACTTTTAGTTCTTATTTTGAAATACTTTTTAGTAAGCCTATAATAGCTTCCTTTATGTTAACTATTACAGGAGTTTTACTTTGGTTTGGTAACAAAAAATTCGAAGGGAGCGACAAAAATATTTCTGAAATTACTTGCAAAGATGCTATTATTATAGGGTTAGCTCAGGCTCTCGCTATTTTCCCAGGGATATCGAGGTCTGGCTTAACCGTTATTGCTGGATTATCAAGAAATTTAGATCGAGAATTTGCGGCAAAATATTCCTTTATACTATCTGTACCGATCATTTTAGGTGCTTCAATTTTTAAAATTAGGGAGATATCTTCTTTAAATATAAATTTAAATATTCTGATATTATCCGGATTAGTTGCAGCTATATCAAGTTATGGAGCTATGAAAATATTTATAGGATTATTAAAAAATCGGAAAATATACTTTTTTTCATACTATCTTTGGATTATATCTGGTTTAACAATTTGGATGTCTTTATCAAGAGGGCTTTAATAAATTGAAAATAAAGAAAAAAAATACTAAAAATGAAACAATAAGCATAATAATTATTGCATTGTCTTTGTTATATATTTTTGCCTTTATTTTTACGGATAAAATGGGGATTGTCGGAAAAATAATTGTTCAAACAGCAACCCGCAATATTGGTCTTGGTGCTTATATTTTCCCCATCTTGTTATTATTTTTGGGAATTATAATTCTTTTTAATTATAAATTACCTAATCCTTATCATAAACTCTTCGGGATTAGTTTTTTATTTATTATATTTCTTATATTTATCCATCTTAGATTACTTTTGCTGGACAATTCATATTCATTGGCGATGAAAGGGGCTGGCGGAGGCTTGCTAGGTTATTATTTTGCCAATTCCCTATACCTTTACTTTGGAACAAAAGGCGCTTATCTCGTTCTAATATCTCTCAGCTTAATATCTGCCTTATTTATAACTGAGACTTCCTATTTTTATATATTTAGCAATTTGGGAAATAAAATAAAAATAATATTGAATAATATTTACAATATTTTAAAAAATGTAGGAACAAAAATATCTAAAACTTCAAGGCGCAAAGAAGAACCCGACTATCAAGAATACGAAATAGATGAAATACCCAAAAAATTATTTAAAATAAAAAAAGCCAAGAAAAAAGTAAAAAAAATAGAAAAAGAAACAATTTTTGATAGAAGTTACCAGATGTCTAAACAGGAACCTAAGGTAGATAAATATCAAGTCCCACCCCTATCTCTACTATCTGGCTCGCACGCTGAAGATAAAACAGATACCAAATTAAATATTGAGGAAAATGTAAAAACACTCGAAAAAACTTTCACTAATTTTGGAATTAATGCAAAAGTCGTTGGGGTTATCCAGGGACCAACTGTTACCCGATATGAAATTCATCCTGCACCAGGTGTTAAAATATCTAAAATAACTAACTTAAGCAATGATATTGCTTTGTCTTTTGCAGTAGCCTCAGTCAGGATAGAAGCACCAATTCCCGGTAAAAATGCTGTAGGAATTGAAGTTCCTAACCGCAAAAGAATCAATGTTTATTTAAAAGAAATATTACAAAGCACTGAATTTCAAAATGGAAAATATAAAATACCCATAGCTTTAGGAATAGATATTGGAGGTAAGCCTATAATTGCAGATTTAACCGAACTTCCCCATTTATTAATTGCCGGGGCAACCGGATCAGGGAAAAGTGTATGTATTAATAATATAATATTAAGTATTCTTTATAAGCTAAGTCCGGAAACAGTAAAATTTCTTATGATTGACCCAAAAAGAGTAGAGCTAAATATTTACAATGGCATTCCGCATTTGTTAATACCAATTATAACCGATGCAAGTCAAGCCATTAAAGTACTAAATTGGTCGATATCTGAAATGCAAAAAAGATTTAAAATATTTGCGGAAGCAGGGGTCAGGAATTTAGAAGGGTATAATGAATATGTTAGAAATATCAATAATGATACTGAACCTTTACCCTACATTATAATAGTAATTGACGAATTAGCTGATTTAATGCTTTCTTCTCCGGTAAAAGCGGAGGAATCGTTATGTAGATTAGCCCAGATGACCAGGGCAACCGGCATTCATTTAATAATAGCCACTCAACGTCCTTCTGTAGATATTATTACCGGTTCGATAAAAGTAAATTTCCCTTCCAGAATTGCCTTTGCGGTTTCTACTCAGGTTGATTCAAGGACTATATTGGATGTTAATGGTGCCGAAAAATTATTAGGGAATGGTGATATGTTATTTTCTCCGGTCGGTGCCTCCAAGCCAATTAGGGCTCAAGGAGCTTTTGTAGTAGAAAAAGAAATTAGAAATGTAGTATCCTATTTAATGAAGCATTCCCCCTCTCCTGAATATGAACAAGAAGTGTTAGAATATAAAAAGAGTAAAAATATGCTACGAGAAACAGAAGAAGAGGAAGAAGATGAATTGTTTAATGAAGCTGTTTCTATTATTATTAATAGTAAACAAGCTTCAATATCTATATTGCAAAGAAAACTTCGAATTGGTTATACCCGAGCAGCTCGATTGATAGATGTAATGGAAAAAAAGGGAATCGTAGGACCATATGATGGTCGAAATCCAAGAAAAATATTAATTTCTAATGAAGAATATTTAAATAAATATGATAAATGAATTAGTATCTAATTAGTTAGTTGGTTAAAAGAATTAGCTAAAAACGTAAAGCGAAAAACTATAATTCAAAATTTAAAACCTATATAACGTATAAAATTAGTTAGTTGGTTAGTTAGTTATCTGGTTAGTGGTTAAGGAAATAAAAGCCAAATTAGTATCGAGTATCGCGTGAAGAAAATAGAAGTCAGAAGACAGAATTCAGGAGCCAGAATGAAAAGACAGAAATGTCATTGCGAGGGAGTGAAACGACCGAAGCAATCTCTTGATTTGTAAGGACTTGAGATTGCTTCGCTATCGCTCGCAATGACAAATCATTGAGTGCCACTTTAAGGAAACGCTCTACGCTAGTTTAATGATTTTAGTTTTTTTAAAAATAATAAATATTTTTTCATTTTTAAGCAGGAAAAAAATAAGCTGGTGTTGTATTATTATATTAAAGGGGTAAGTTGATAACCAATTATTTTAATTAATCGTAAATACTCGGCGAACCACGTGTTATTGCGAGGAACAAAGTAAGCCTGCCCCAGCGAAAGCAAGGGAAGCAATCTCAAATTAACCAACAAACCAGTGAACTAGCTAACTAAGTGCTAACGACTGTTCACTATTCACTAACGACTAAATAAAAGAGGAGGTGATAGATGAACTATTTTTCTGAACGTATAAACCCTATTAAATAAAAGTATTTGACAGGGTAAAGGTAAAGTTGGGATTTTAAGTGTTTTTAAAAATGAAAGGAGATTTCAGAAATGAAAAAGAATCTATTAGTAGTAGTCGCATTAGTAATAATATTAAGCTTATGTCTTTCTTCGACAGTTTTTGCTGCAGAACCACTTAAAGTTGGTCTAGTATTTGATATTGGCGGAAAAGGAGATAAATCATTTAACGATTCAGCATCCCGAGGTTTAGCATGGGCAGCAGCTGATTTTGGAATTAAACGTATCGAATTAGAGCCAGGGGTAGATGCAGATAGGGAAGTAAATCTTAGAAACTTAGCTATGATAGGTTATGATATGATAATAGGAGTGGGATTTTTATTTACTGATGCCATATCTACCGTAGCTGATGAGTTCCCTGATACTAAATTTGCCATTGTCGATGGATTTATCCCTGATAAGCCTAATGTAATGTCTCTGTTGTTTCCTGAACATCACGGTTCTTTTCTGGTGGGTATGATTGCTGGTATGAAAGCACAGGAAGATGGAAAAGATACGGTTGGATTTGTAGGTGGAATGGATATACCGCTTATTCATGGATTTGAAGCAGGTTATATAGCTGGGGTTCATTATGTCTACCCAGAATGTAAAATTCTTTCTGCTTATGCAGGTGATACTCCCGTTGCTTTTGCTGATCCGGTAAAAGGTAAAGAATTAGCCTTATCACAATATGATAACGGAGCATGGGTTATCTATCATGCTTCTGGTTTAACCGGAGCCGGAGTATTTGAAGCAGCCAAAGAAAGAAAAAGATTTGTAATCGGAGTAGATTCCAACCAGAACTATATGGGATATATCGAGGAAACCGGAGAAAGCTTTGGTTTAACCAGTATGTTAAAACAAGTAGACGTTTCAGTATATCTTGCTATTAAAGCAGCAGTTGAGGGCAATTTTAAAGGTGGTATTGAAGTATTTGGTTTAGATAGAACTGTTACTATTGGAGATAAAACATATGCCGGAGTTGGTTATGCTCTCGATGAGTATAATAAAGATCTTGTATCTGCAGAAATGATAGCTAAAGTTGAAGAAGCAAAGGCTAAAATTATAAGCGGAGAAATTGTTGTACCTACTGAAGTAACTAAATAGCATATTCTAATATATATTGGAGGCATTCATTATTATATAAATGCCTCCAATATATAAAAGTTAAGTGTAAATCATTGAAGGAGGATTTATCAATTGCCTGAAATTGCTTTAGAGATGAAAAATATAACCAAACGATTCCCTCTTGTAGTTGCTAACGATAAAGTTAATTTTACAGTCTACAAAGGAGAGATACATGCTTTAGTTGGTGAAAATGGAGCCGGCAAAAGTACTTTGATGAGTATCTTGTATGGTTTATATCAGGCTGATTCCGGGGAAATATTTGTAAATGGAGAAAAAGTTAATATCGCCAATCCGAATGTTGCTATTAATTTAAAGATTGGTATGGTTCATCAACATTTTATGTTAGTACCGCCTTTAACTGTTACGGAAAATATTATCCTGGGTATGGAGCCAAAAAGGAATGATATTTTTATTGATATGGAAAATGCAATTAAAAGAGTTATAGAATTATCTAAAAGTATGGGTTTTAAAATTGACCCCAAAGCAAAAATTGAAAATATTTCTGTTGGGGTCCAGCAGAGAGTAGAGATTATTAAAGTCCTTTATCGAGGGGCAGAAATCTTAGTAATGGATGAGCCCACCGCAGTATTAACTCCCCAGGAAGTAGAAGAATTATTCGAAATACTTAAATCGCTAAAAAAACAAGGCAAAACCATTATTTTTATAACCCATAAACTAAATGAAGTAAAAGCTCTCTCTGACCGGGTAACTGTAATGAGAAGAGGAAAGGTGGTAGGAGTAAAAGATACCAAAGATACCAATCAAGAGGAAATCGCCAGTATGATGGTAGGCAGAAAGGTTATTTTTGAAATTGAAAAAAAACCTCTTAACCTTGGGGAAACAGCTTTAAAAGTAGAAAAATTAAAAGTGCTTAACAACAAAGGATTGCCAGCTGTAAAGAACATTTCTTTTGAAATAAAGGAAGGAGAAATATTGGGATTTGCCGGTGTAGAAGGAAATGGACAGACTGAATTAGTAGAAGTTATTACCGGACTTCGTTCAGCATCAAGCGGTAAAATATTTTTATATGACAAGGATATTACTAATTATTCTCCTCGAAAAATTAGAGAAGATAAAATTGCTCATATCCCTGAAGATAGGAGACAACGCGGAATTATTTCAGATTATACCGTCGCCGAAAATTTAATTTTAGGAAGTCATTATCGTTCACCTTTTAATAAAGGTTTAGCCTTAAATTTTACCGTAATTAATAATCATGCTAATAATTTAATCAAAAATTTTGATATACGGCCTTCTGATAAAGATAATTTATTAAAATCTTTATCCGGAGGTAACCAACAAAAGGTTATTGTTGCCCGTGAATTATACGGAGAACCAAAACTTTTAATCGCTGCTCAACCAACTCGAGGATTAGATGTAGGTTCTATCGAGTTTGTACACCAACAAATATTAAATGAAAGAGATAAGGGAAAAGCAATTTTACTATTTTCAGCTGATTTAGAAGAAATTTTATCTTTATCTGATCGCGTTGCTGTAATATATGAAGGTAAAATAGTAGATATTTTAGACCCGAAAAAAACAGACGAAAATGAAATAGGTTTATTAATGACTGGCTCTACTTCAAATAAAAAATTATCAAAAATCAAGTAGTTTGTGGAGGAAGATAAATTTGAAAAGTATTAAAAAAATTGACTATTTTATTCTTTTGGAAAAAATAACCCCTTTAATTGCAGTAATAATTGCTCTCCTGGTTGGTGCAATTGTTATTATATTAATTGGTGAAAACCCAATTTTTGTTTATAAAACATTATTTGGCTATGCTATTGGTAACCGAGATGGATGGGGTAACGTACTATTTAGAGCTACACCTTTAATTTTTACCGGTTTAGCAGTTGCCTTTGCTTTCCGTTGCGGTTTATTTAATATAGGCGGAGAAGGACAAATGTATATAGGAGCTTTTCTTGCTGCCTGGGTTGGATTTACTTTTACTAATTTGCCGTCTTTCATACTTATTCCATTATGTATTTTAACTGCAGCTGCCGGTGGCGCTTTATGGGCAGCTGTTCCCGGAATACTAAAGGCGAAAACAGGTGTAAGCGAAGTAATTGTTACTATTATGATGAACTGGATAGCATCCTCTTTAACATTCTTTCTTGTTTTAAAATTTAAAGCACCGCCAACTGAAGCAATGATAGCAGCCGGCGTAAAACAGATGATTCCACATACCAAGGAAATTGCTGAAGCTGCCCGACTTCCTCGACTTTATACTATTTTTAAGTCTTTAAATATAGATTTTCTCGCCCATAATCAAGTAAATATGTCTTTTTTTATTGCCATAGGAGTGGCAATATTGGCTTACTATATTTTATGGAAAACAAATTTAGGCTACGAGATAAGAGCAGTGGGTTATAACCCTTTAGCCGCAGAATATGGAGGAATAAGTGTAGCTAAAAATATAGTATTAGCCATGGTTATTAGTGGTGCCTTTGCCGGTTTAGTAGGGACCAATGAGGTGATGGGTTTTAAATATCGTTGGAGACAAGAACTTTTCACCGGATTAGGATTTAACGGCATTGCAGTTGCCCTTTTGGGTAAAAATCACCCCTTAGGAGTGGTTTTAGCTGCTATTTTATTTGGTATTTTAAATTATGGGGGAGCTATAGTTAATATATATACCGCAGGAAGAATACCTCGGGAGCTTATTATGGTATTACAAGCTGTTATAGTAATTTTTGTAGTAATAAGTGACGAAGTAGCGAAAAGATTGATCAGACAAAGGAGGAAAGTGGTATAATGTTTGGTGATATTTTTAACGCCCAGTTTGTAGCTTCGTCTATCAGAGTAGCTATTCCTTTAGCTTTAGCTGGGTTAGGAGGAGTATTTTCAGAAAGGTCCGGAGTAGTTAATATTGGGTTAGAGGGTATGATATTAACCGGTGCTTTTACAGCAATTGCAGCGACTAACTTTAGCGGAAATCCCTGGGTGGGAGTCTTGGCAGCAATTCTGGTAGGTATTTTATTAGGGTTAATACATGCCATTACATGTATTACCTTTAAGGCAAATCAGATAGTAAGCGGTGTGGCAATTAATTTATTCGCCAGCGGAATTACTATATTTTTATGCTGGCTTTTGTTTGGTGAAACCCAAATTATGGTTAAAAGCAGTTTGCCAATTTGGGGATTGCCTCTCCCAAATATAGGAGAAGGCTCAACATTTGTAAGGAATATTATTGTTATGTTTGCTCATCATTCTCCCTTAGTTTATTTAACTATTGTAATTTTTGTATTGGCGCACTTAATTTTATTTAAAACTCCTTTTGGGTTAAGGCTAAGGTCGGTAGGAGAATACCCTCAAGCCGCTGACACTATGGGGGTAAATATTGTTAAAATACGATATATAGCAGTTATAATCTCCGGGGCTCTTGCTGGATTAGCAGGTTCTTTTTTATCTTTAGAGCAAGCTCATTTTTTTGTCAAAGAAATGAGTGGTGGTAGAGGTTTTATCGCTTTAGCAGCCATGATTTTTGGAAAATGGACTCCCCTTGGCACTGCGGGAGCCGCCCTGCTTTTTGGAGTTGGAGAAGCTTTAGCTATGAGGTTACAGGGTGTTCTGGCTATTCCGGTACAATTTATTCATATGGTTCCATACTTATTGGCAATTTTTGTTCTAGTAAGTGCAGTGGGCAGAGCTATTCCTCCGGCAGCAGATGGAATTCCTTACGAAAAAGAAATAGGGTAGAAAGAAATAAAATTAGGAATAACTCGACCAAGAAATGTTTTAGGTATATAATATAAAAATAGTATAATTTCCAAAAAAGGAGAAAAATTTAATCAAATGAAAGATATTGGAAATTTCTTAAGAGAGAGAAGGGAAGCAAGAGGAATTTCTTTAATTGAGGTAGAAAAAGATTTAAAGATACGTAAAAAATACTTGCAAGCCCTTGAAGAGGGTAATATAGATGCTATTCCTGGTAAAACTTATCTTGTAGGATATTTAAGAAATTATAGTAAATATCTGGGTATAGATGAAGAAAATATTAATCAGATAATTCAAACATATAAAAACTTAGAAAAACAGAAGTCCGGTTTAAAAAAAACTAAGGGAAAAAATATCTACCTTAAAGCGAAAGAAAAATCTATGTTTGAAAAAAAGAGGTTTTTCTTTCCTATTAAATATGTTTATTTAGCCAGCTTTGTTCTTATAATCTTTATTGGATTATTTTTATTAAACCGTTCTCTTAAAGAAGCCCAGAATTTTCCGGTTCCTTCACTTGAAATAGAAAATGAAACTAGCATAAATGTTGAGGAAAAAGCGGACGATATAAGTACTTTAAACGAAGAACTTATTGAATCGGAAGCAGAAGCTATTATTGCAGAATATTCAACACAGGATAGTGTTTTAGCCGAAAAATTACCTATTTTAAAATTAATAGCCAATGACAGAACTTGGTTAAAAATTATTTCCGAAGATAAAATAATTTTTGAAGGAATATTGTTTAAAGGAGAAGAATACTTTTGGGAAACTGACCAAACTTCAGAAATTATCACTGAATACCCGACTAAAATTGAAGCATATTATGATGATGAAATAATTGAAATTAGTAAAGGAACTATTGATGATTGCCTCCTAAAATATAATTTTAACCCTACACAAAATATTTAATATTTTTAGGTATACCCTGCTAAGTGAGTAACTGCTATGCAGGGTATAGAGATTTAACATAAAAACAGAACAGTTAGGAATATATTAAAACTGTGGGAAAGAGATTTCTACCAAAACCAGCCAAACTTATAATAAGTATGTTTACCTCTGATAAATGTCTATTTAGTCTATATAAAGAAGAATTAATAAAAAGGTTTGGAGAAGTTGATATCGAGAGTAATACGCAGCCTTTTAATTTTACAGATTATTACGAAAAGGAATTTGGTAAAAATTTAATACAAAAATTATTTTCCTTTTCCGCTCTGATTAGACAAGATGAGCTTGCAGAAATTAAAATAATTACCAATGGTTTAGAAAATAATAATATAGGCAAAAATATCAAAAAAAACATAACCCATAGTAAACGAAAAATAAATCTTGATCCAGGGTATATTACCCTAAATAAATATATCCTGGCCAGTACCAAAAATGGACCATCCAGAATTTATCTTAATCAAGGGATATATGCTGAAATTACTCTTAGATTTATAAATAAATCATTTGTTCCTTGCGAGTATACCTATCCTAATTATAAAACCGATGAATATATAAATTTTTTAAATTTAGTTAGACAGAAATATAAATTGCAATTAAGAAAAAACTCAAATAAAAATAGTATTCTTTGATTTGTGCTTTTCTGTCATTGCGAGCGACCAAAGGGAGCGCGGCAATCTCTTAAATTAAAAATAAGACAATAGGGAGGTCACTATAAAAAATTGGAGAAAATCAGATCATTTATTGCCGTTAATTTAAATTCGGAGATAAAAGAATATTTGACTTCTCTTCAGAATATCCTAAATATTCCTGGATCTAAAATAAAATGGGTTGAAAAAGACAACTTACACCTTACTATGAAATTTTTGGGGTATATATCGTTAGAACAAACGGTATTAATAAAATCAGAGTTAAAAGAAATAGCCAATCGATGTAGTCCATTCATTATAAAATTATCTTCTAATATTGGAATATTTCCAACTTACAAGATGCCCCGAATAATTTGGGTAGGAATTAAAGAAGGTGTAAATCAATTAGAAGAACTATATAATTCTATAGAAACAATGTTATATAAAAAGGGCTTCCCAAGAGAAAATAAAGATTTTTCTAACCATATAACCATCGGAAGGGTGAAATTCATTAAAGATAAGGCTAATTTCATTCAAATATTAAAAAGAATTAAGATAAACAATTTATCTCAAGAAGTCAGCAGTATTGACCTCATGAAAAGCAAATTAACCCCAAGTGGACCAATATATAACATAACAGCCAAATTCCCTTTATTAAAACAATAGAAAATTAATAATATTACTAAAATATTTATAAAATAAGAAATATAAAGGAGTAAACCGAAAAATGACTGACAAAATACAACAAAACAACCCGGAAAGAGAAAAAGCATTAAATGTAGCCATGCAGAATATTGAACAAAGATTCGGGAAAGGTTCTATAATGAAACTAGGGGATCGCCCCAAGATTTCTGGAAGTAACACTATTTCAACCGGTTCATTGAGCTTAGATATCGCTCTCGGAATAGGTGGAGTCCCAAGAGGAAGAGTAATAGAAATTTTTGGTCCTGAATCTTCCGGGAAGACCACACTCGCTTTACATATTATTGCTGAAGCTCAAAAAAATAACGGTATCGCTGCTTTTATTGATGCTGAGCACGCTTTAGACCCAATTTATGCTAAAAATATTGGGGTTAATACGGATGAATTAATCATATCTCAACCTGATACCGGTGAACAGGCTTTAGAAATAGCTGAATCTTTAGTTAGAAGTAACGCGGTTGATGTGATTGTGGTAGATTCAGTTGCCGCTCTGGTACCTAAAGCAGAAATAGAAGGTAATATGGGAGATTCCTCTATGGGATTACAAGCAAGATTAATGTCTCAAGCTTTAAGAAAACTTACAGCTATTATTAGTAAGTCGAGAACTACAACTGTATTTGTAAATCAAATCAGAGAAAAAATTGGTATCTTTTTTGGTAATCCTGAAACTACTCCCGGTGGTAGAGCACTTAAGTTTTATTCTACCATTAGAATGGATATCAGAAGAAAAGCAACCATTAAAAAAGATGAAGATAATGTCGGAATAACTGCTAAGGTGAAAGTAGTAAAAAATAAATTAGCCCCTCCCTTCAAAGAAACCTTATTCGACATAATTTTTGGTAAAGGAATATCCAAAGAAGGGGATATTATAGCTCTCGGTATTAAATATAATATATTACAAAAATCAGGAGTTTGGATATCTTATAATAATATAAAATTTGGCCAGGGACGTGAAAACTGTAAAACTTATCTGCAAGAACACCCTGAAATTGCAAAAGAGATAGAAAACAAAATATTGACAACCGCTGGGCTTGATAAAAGAATAAGTAAAGAGGTTCCAAAAAAATAAATAAAATTACTTCCATAAATTATGATAAAAAAGATGTCAGCCAAGTAGTTATTTATATAGATAATAAAACCAGATACAAACTAAATGAAAATGTAATTAAATCATTAAATATTTACGTGGGTAAAGAATTATCTGATCAAGAAATAGAAAAAATCATTTCCGAAGATAAAACTATAAGAGGTAAAGAATATCTTTTAAGGCTTTTATCCCGGAGAATTTATAGTAGATATGAAATATCTAGAAAATTAAAAAATAAAGGATATCCTGAAAAAATTATCGCTAATCTTATTTTTTGGTTAGAGAATAATAATTATATTAACGATGAACTCTTTGCCGAGATGTGGGCGCAATTTCGATTACAAAATAAACCTATAGGAAGGTATAAATTAAATCAGGAATTAAGAATAAAAGGAATTAAACAGGATATCATTAAAAAAGTTATAGACAAAACATATGACGAAATAGATGAATTAACATTAGCCCGAAACCTTATAAAAGATAAAATTGTGTCATCCGAAATAAAAAATATTAGGATAGATCCAAAAAAAATATATAATTTTTTATTAAGAAGAGGTTTTTCAATAGAAATTTCGAAAAATATTTACGATGAGCTAAACAATAAACAGGTTTAAAAAATAATCGATTAATATATCCGTATCTCGTGCAAACTATCGTATAGCGTTTAGCGTAGAGTTAGGAAAGAAGAAGGCAGAATTCAGAAGTCAGAATAATTCCGTATCTCGTTAAGAATTAGTTAGTTGGTTACCTGGTTAAGAAGATAGAATTCAGGAAACAGAATGAAAAAAACGGAAATGTCATTTTTGTTTCTCGCTTTCATTTGCTACCCGCAACTATACGCTCTACGCTCCACACTACATTTGTTATTTGACTTTTCAAACTACACAGGTTAAAATATTTTAGGTGATTATTTTAAATTCTTGCAATCTCTTATGTAATTATTACGGTTTCTAATTTTATGTAAATACATATTTAATTATGTTAAATTGTGATTTAAATTAAAGATATCTTATGTACCTTGTAAATTGAATATTAGGAGGTGAAATAATATTAAATTTTACTATATTATAATTCTAAACATTTTTATTGGTTTAATAATAGGTTATTTCCTCGCTAAGTATGTTGCTAAAACAAAAATATCATCAGCTGAAATAAGCGCTAAGAATATTATAGAAAATGCCGAAAGAGAAGCGAATTCCATCAAGAAAGAAACAGAGTTACAAGCAAAAGAAGAGGCTTACAATATTAAGAAAAATGCTGAGATAGAAATTAAACAAAAACGAATTGAAATGCAAAGACTTGATGATAGCTTAATCAAAAAAAGCAATAGCTTAGTTCAAAAAATAGAGTCACTTGAAAGAAGAGAAAAATTATTAAATTATAAAGAAAAAGAACTCGAAAACAATATTCAAAAAACCAATAATTTATACAAAGAACAGAAAAACGTATTGATAAAGATTTCAAATATGAGTGTAGAGGAAGCAAAGAAAGAACTTTTAAGTAATTTAGAAAAAGAACTTATTCATGAAACCGGTAAGATGATAAAAGAGATTGAAGAGCAAGCAAAAGTAGAAGCAGATAAAAAATCCAGAAAAATAATATCACTAGCAATTCAAAGATATTCTGCTGACCATACGGTAGAAACAACGACATCTTTTGTACCTTTGCCCAATGAAGATATGAAAGGAAGAATTATCGGAAGGGAAGGTAGAAATATCAGGACATTTGAAATGTTAACCGGAGTTGATTTAATTGTAGATGATACCCCGGAAGCGGTTATTATTTCGGGGTTTGATCCTATACGAAGAGAAATCGCTCGGCTATCTTTAGAAAAGCTAATTGTTGATGGTCGGATACAACCAGCAAGAATTGAAGAAATAATAGAAAAAACTAAAATATTGGTTAATAATAAGATTCAAGAAGAAGGAGAACAGGTAGTATTTGATACAAATATAAAAAGTATAAATCCTAAACTAATTAATTTATTAGGGAAATTAAAATATCGCACAAGCTACGGACAGAATGTTCTGCAGCATTCAATAGAAGTTGCATATCTTTGTGAAATTATGGCTTCAGAAATTGGCGTAAATTCTCAATTGGCAAAAAGAGCGGGGCTACTTCATGATATCGGGAAAGCTGTTGACCATGAAATAGAAGGGGCTCACGCTATAATTGGTTCTGAAATTGCCAAAAAAAATGGTGAAAGCCTTGAAGTAGTTAATGCTATCGCTGCTCATCACTGTGATGTAGAACCCAAAACAATTGAAGCCGTTTTAGTCCAATCTGCTGATGCCATATCTGCTTCTCGTCCGGGAGCTCGACGGGAAATGTTGGAAACTTATATAAAAAGACTCGAGAATTTAGAAGAAATTGCTAATTCATTTGAAGGAGTAAACAGAGCATTCGCTATACAAGCGGGTAGAGAAATAAGGATAATCGTTAATCCGGAAGTAATAGATGATTATACGGCAAAAAAGATATCAAGAGATATTTCAAAAAAAGTTGAAAAGAATATAGATTATCCCGGACAAATTAAAGTAATGGTAATTAGAGAAACCCGCTCAGTTGAATATGCAAAATAAATAAATTAGCGTATAGTATACAGCGGGAAGGGAAGCGACGAGAGAATCTCTACTAACCATGTAGGACAGGCGTCCCGCCTGGTG
>DMCY01000068.1 GCA_003451675.1 Candidatus Atribacteria bacterium | reverse complement strand
TGTTTTATGTGGCTTAATAAATAGTTCCACCACCGGCTGCTGGACCTACAGCAATTTTTCTACCTTTAAAATCTGCCAATTTTTCTATTCCGCTATCAGTTCTATAAACCAACTGAATTGCTTCTGGCCACAGAGATGTAACGAATCTAACATTTTCTATTGCTTTCCCTTCGTATTTGCCAATCCCTTGATAGGCGGTTGCCACAGGTACACTCCCTGCGATGGCCATCTTGATTTCTTTATTTCTTATCATCTCTAAATTTTCAGAAGAACCGCCAGAAGCATGTGCTGAAAATCGATAACCACTATCCTTTAATTCATCTCCAAAAGTAGTAGCAAAAATTACACCTACTGGGTAGAAAGTCCCACCAGTTGAACCAGTAGCAATACTTACGAATTTAACCGCTGCTATTGCAGGATTAATGGTAAGCACAAATAAACACAAACTTATCAATACTATTCTAACAATATTTCTTTTTAACATTTTTATTTTACTTTGCCTCCTTTTAATATAATTTGTAAAATTACAAAACTACTCAACCAAAAATTATCTATTCTTACTATATCATCACCTCTCTTTTTTGGGATATTATAATCAATCTGCAAAACCACTATCAAAATATTAATCCAATATTTTGTAATTCAATTAATCTGTTATCACTGGATTTGAAATAAATATTTTTTTAAAATTAAAAATTGATTTTATAAATTTTGCGAGGCCTGCCCTGTTTTTCAGGTTGTTCCCTCCCGATAATTTTAGTCTGATTACTCTTTAGCAATGTAACCAAAATTCGCCGAGCACTACGTAAAGTAATTCCATAATATTCAGCTAATTCATTTGCGGTAATTTCGTTTCTTTTTATTTCCTGAATCATGCCTTTAATCTTGGAAATGGTAAGTACGCTTAATCCAGTCTTTTGGGAAATGTCCTGAATTTTTTTATCTGTTGTCTTTAAAGAATATTCAGATTGATAATCACCGATTAAGGGGCCTTTTATCTTGCTATTTTCATATACTAAAAAAGAACAATTCCCTTTGTATTTTTGGGCTTGGCAAATACCAACTTGGGCATGATTCTTAGCTTCATTAGCAGTTATTCCAAATCCAATCCCTACACTTACTGTAACAGGAAGGGAATGGTAAATATTTTGAATAATAGAAAAATTTTTTAAATTATTAGTTTTATTTTCCAATATTCCTCGGGTAGAAAAAAGGATATATTTGTCTTCCTCCAAAAATAAACTAGATTGCAACTGCTCAGCAAATTCCAACAGTTTACGAAAAATATTGATCCTTAACTTCTGAAAACTATAACTTGAGGAGAGATATATCTTTTCTTTTTGTAGACTATCAGCTTGAATAGCCATTACAGCAATTTGTGCCGCTTTGCTCCAAGTTAACTCCCCTCCCAAAACCACTCGTTGTAAAGTATTCCTAATTAATGAAGCGGTAGGGGTAAGTCGAAAAACATTTACGTTTTTATCTTTTAGTTTTAGATAAGGTTCGTATAACCCAGTTATAAAAATATTGGTCTTTTTTTCTTGATAGATATGCCAATGAAAATCAAAGATCTCTTCATTTGAATGATAATTCCCTAATTCTTTAACAAACATTTCTTTACAAGGAATAGAAAGTTCTTTGAAAGTTTCTTCTATATAAGATTTTTCAACACTGTCTATAGAAATATTTTCTAAATTTAACCTCTTATGATAAAGGATATTAAATAATGTGCGGTATAGAGAGGTTCCATTTCTGGGCACGAAATCCCAATAATTCTTCCTTCTACATTTTTTTTGGGCTATTGCGTAAGGAAAAGGGCCAGAAAAAACAAAAGCATCATAGACTTCTTGTTTAGCAGATATAATCTCTTCAATTTCAGCATGTTTATGATATTCCAAAAAATCAATATTTATATTAGGGTAAAGTTTTTTAGCTATATTTAATATGGTTAGGCCTGTATCTGAGGGGCCAATTATTCCAATCCTCATTTATCCCTCCAAGTTTAATAATATAAAAAGGTCATGTCCTTATATAGTCCTTTATTAAATTTATTATACTACAAAAATTTCAAAATTCCTTCTTTTTTAGCAAATATTTTTTTATTATCTGGTCATGCAGATATTGACTACTGGTGCTATAAAGCTTAAAATAAAAAAACAAGAGGTCAAAAATGAAAGAAGAAAGAAAAGTCGAAAAACATATTAGGTCCACCACTTTTACCCAGCGAAAACTAATGATAGAAACTTATCAAGAAACACATAATATAAGTTTCTCTTGTAGAAAAGTAGAATTATCTATAAATACTTTTCGTAGATGGTATCCTCGCTACTTAGAACAAGGGATGGAAGGGATAAGAGAGCCAAAAAAACATATACGAAAGAATCTGGGGAGAGTTCCAGAAAAATATGCCTGTAGGGCAATCGAACTAAAGAAGAAAAATCCTAGTTGGGGACGCAGGACTATTGCTTCGGTCATTGTAAAAGAAAACAATAACAAAAAAGTAATCAGCCCAGGGGGCGTACAAAAAGTTTTGGAGAGAGCGAGATTGTGGGGCAAAAAGAAAGAAATAGATATTTAGGATATTGAGGTATTGTTGTATAAATGAAAATAATAAATATTAAAGCTCCCCAAAATAAGCAGATTTTCTTCTCTTCCTCGGCGGATAAGATTAGTTCTCTTTTGGAAGAGAATAAGAAAATTTTCGGCCAGTATTCTTTTACAATTCTTAATCAACCTTTTAGGGAAGTAAGAGAAAATTGCCGAAAAGAAGTTATTCAGAGGGCTTTAAAATTTAGTTCTAAATTTGACCCCAATATTGAAGAAAAAATTTGTTCCACTCCCCAATACATTATTCAGACCGGCCATCAACCGGCATTCTTTCATCCCGGGATATGGATTAAAAACATCTTTTTAAACGAACTCTTAAAATCTCCTCTTCTGGATAAGTCTTTGGGATTAAATATTATCCTGGATAATGATATCTGTAAAGACCTTAACTTCTCTCTTCCCGTTCTTTCTTCAACCGGGAATTTGAGATTGGAAGGGATTAATTTTTTATCCCCTGCTCTTTCTACAAATCTCCCCTTTGAAGAATACTCTTACCCTTCTGGGGCACTGATAAATAAATTTACTCGAGATATCATTCATAGACTCAAGCCCCTGGAATTAGAAAATAAAGGCATCTTAAATAATTTTAAAATTTTTGCCCGGTGTCTAGAAGATTCTTCCCGCCTTTGCAGCCAAAATCATAAAAAAGCTAATCTGGGAGAATTCCTCAGTTTAGCTCGCCGCATTTACGAAAAAGAGATTGAACCAACTTACCTGGAAATTCCTTTTTCTCAAATTTGCAGCAGTGATGAATTTCTCTCCTTCTTTTTAGAAATTACTAAAAACATTGAAACCTTTTATAAAATTTATAATAATAAATTGGATGAATACAGAAAGTTATTTAAAATCAGAAATCGGGCACACCCCTCACCCAATTTAATTATTAAGGAAAATCTTATCGAGATTCCCTTCTGGATTTGGAGAGAAGGAGACCAAAGGGGAAAAATTTTTATTCTAAGAGAGAAAGAAAAAAATTATCTCTATAGTAATTCTTATGGCAAAATATTTCTCATAGAAAACGACGGTTTGAAATCTTTGTTTTCCTTAAAAACCATCCTCAAAGAAAAAAAATTAAAGATAAGACCTAAAGCTCTTTTGTTAACTTTATACAATCGTCTATTTATTTCTGACCTTTTTATCCACGGGTTAGGAGGGGCAAAATATGACCTGGTAACCGATGAAATCATCAAAGAATTTTTCAAAGTTAAGCCTCCTCATTTTTTAGTTATCTCCTGCACTTTGTATCTCGATTTCAAATCTTCCTTTGAATCATCTGATGCTAAAATATCTACCCTAAAGAATAAAATAAGAGATTTGGGATTTAATCCGGAAAGATATATTAATGAACTGCCTTTAACCAAAAAAGAGAAAAATCAAATTGCGGAGTTGGCTGAGAAAAAAACTGAATTAATTAAAAAAATTAGAGGGGCTCTCACATCGGCAGAAAAACAAAAAATTTCTGAAGAGATCAAAGCAATAAATAATTTTATGGGAGAAAAAGTAAGGCCTTTAAAATGTGAGCTGAGTAAAAAGTTAGCAGAAGAGGAAGAAAAGATGAAACAATCTAAAGTTTATACTTTTAGAGAATTTCCTTACTGTTTCTTCTCAGCAAAAACCTTAAAAAATTTATTGGAATCAAAATTATAGTCTAATTAACTATTTATTCTTTTGTTTCTGAAATATAAAATTGTATCAGTAAATACCAAACAAAAATTTAGAATATATAAATAAATGATAGAATCAAAATTATAAATTAATTTATGTAGTATCCCTGATAAATATCCTATTAATATAACTAATAAAAAAAATAAACTTTTGCCTTCATTACTTCTTGAAGTATATGACTTATAAATGGAAAACGGCCATGCAGCACCAAAACAAGCTATCATAATTGCTTCAAAAATACTCATCATACCCTTTATTTCCCCTCCTTTCATAAGATACATCTAATTAATCAAAATCCCTAAAGTATTATATAATCTTGCATTTCAAAAACAATTCTAATATCATTGATGCTTCCTCTGTAGATGTATTACCTGCTCTATTTCTAAGCCATTCAGTAAGTGCGTGAATAAAAGATGAACATCTGCTATAGCCGAAATTATATTCGTAGAGTAACTGGTCATCATGTCAACTGACCGGTATCGGATAGAGCTTGTATAATTTTATTATAGCAGCTTCTGTAGTGAATTATTAGTTAAAACTTTTGCGCTTATATTGTCGTCATACCAGCATCTCTTTATTAACATTATCTATTTATCTTTCGGTTAATCATGATAACATTTAGTTCCATCTCAGTTATGTTCAACATACTTTCATTCTTTGAGGTATATGCAAATTTAAATCTGTCCCACAATATTTTTACTTTATTTGGCTAATAAGTTTTACAAAGAGATCTAGGACCATGTGTATTTACATTATACATTATTAGTATTATTTTTTGCATTTTCATATTGACTAGCAATATATCTTAAAAAAAGCCTAGTTCACCCCGACAATACAGAAAAGATGTTAATATAATTGAGCTGCCAGCTCTAAGGCACAATAAATAAAAGGCTGATTCAATAAAAATTAAATCAGCCTTTTATTTATTTCTCTATCTGTTTAGCTCTTCTCTTATAATCATGTCAATCTCTTGATCAGTAAGAACATTCTTAAGAATTATGCCTGTCTCTTTAACTCTCTCTAGAATTTTTATTATCTGTTCTTCTGTAGCACTAATTCCTTTTTTTTGAAGAATATTTCTTACAAAAGCTCTGCCACTCTTTTTTCCGCCTACAAATTTAGATTCTCTATTAAAGACTGAAGGTGAATATGGGAAAAAGCTATCTTTTAACCCTAATTTTTCTTCAAGTTTAATATTAGCATCTACAACAATCCCAGATTCACAATCAAAAACTGCATCTCCAACAATAGGCTTTGTTCTTGCAATTTTTAATTTAGAAATCTCTTCCACCACTTTAGAAATTCTATATATTTCTTTTAAATTTACCCCGGTATTCATACCCATAAGCAATTCAAACGAAGCAACTATTTCTTCAGTGGCAAGATTTCCTGCTCTTTCTCCAAGACCATTAAAAGCACATTCTACTGCCTCAGCTCCTGAAGTTGCAGCCATCAAAGCTGAGCCAGTCGCTAAACCAAAATCATTGTGGATATGAAAAGATAGAGGGACATCAGGAATCCATTCTTTCATCTTTCTTACTAAAAACTGTATGGCTAGCGGGTGCGCTTGACCAAATGTATCAGAAATTCCTATTTGGTCAACTTCTACTTTATCTACAATTTCAGAATAAATTCTTTTAATTACATCTAAATTACTAACTCTGAAGGTTTCCCACCCACAAAACTCGACAAATAATCCAGCATCCTTTGCAAATTTTGTGCAATCTACTGCTCTTTTAATTAATTCACTAACATCCCAACCTACTACGTGCTTAAGAAAATATGGATTTATACTCGTTTCTAAAAAGATGCCTCCAGCTTTATTTTCAATCGCTAATTCCACATCTTTCCTTTTTATTCTTGAAAGAGCAATAGTTTTAGCCTTAAGGTTCATTTCAGAAAGTCTTTTAAAAGCCCTCTTATCACTATCTGAAACTGCGGGAGTCCCCACTTCTATTAATGGGATCCCAATTCTATCAAATTCCTTGGCGATAAATACTTTCTCGTCTTCAGTAAAAACAATTCCTGCTGTTTGCTCACCGTCTCTAAGAGTTACATCATGAATAATAATATTTTTTGGGATAACCATTTGAGAGCGAATTTCTTCAGTAAAATTGAGACTAGGAACCCATTTTTCCTCTGTAAAATACGGAGGAATCAAATTACAACCTTCTAAAGTTTCTATATTGATTTTTTCCATTTTTTAATTCTCTCCTTCTAATAACGCCTTATTATTTTCAAGCGCTTCTTTTCCTTTAGTGGTTATTTCCACTATCCTTCTCCATATTCCGCTTTCTTTAAGGAAATTGCCTCTAATTAATGAACTAATTATTACTGAATTTCCCATTTGGTTTACGCCGGTTATTTTCGCTAATTTACTCGCTAATAAATTTGGATTAGTAGAAATATATTTCAATACTTTGAGTCTTAAGATATCTAAGTTATCCTTAATAAGTTTTTCCTCTTTAGAAGAAAGTGGAGGAAGTATTGTTTTACCCTTTTCTGTTAACTCAAATGTGTAAAACCCAAGTCCACCACCCGCTAATCTTCTTAGATAATCTGCGCTTTCCAATTTCTCTATAATCTTGCTACTTACTGAAGAATCAGCATCTAACATATCAGTAATTTCAGCCATTTGAGTATAACCTTTTCTTATGTAGCCTAAAACTTTGATATCTGTATCAGTTAACTTTATTTTTTCTGTCCCTTCGGATTTTCCAAAATATTTAGACTTAGTAAAGAGACTAACAATAACCGTTAATAAAAAGGTGATTACAACTCCAGGAAGTACCATATGGCCAAATTTTGCAGTCATCGGGTAAAGCTTAGTAAGATCAAGAATTGTCCAAACACTCAAGAATATAATTCCACCCAATCCTCCTACAAATGCCCCTGCAGTAGTAATTTTCTTCCAGTACATTCCCAATATAACAATTACTGCACTTGGAGCAAGCCATGCACAACCAAAAGCAAAGAGATATACAGGACCACCTGGGAAGAAACATAATGCCAAGCATACAATACCAAAAATTAAAGATATAACACGAGATGGTACTACCAATTCTTCTGGCTTGGCCTTTGGTCTAAATACTCTTTGGTAAACATCACGAAATATCATAGAAGTACCAGCAATATGAGTTGCTGTTGCTGTTGAAATAGACGCTGCTACTGTGGTTAAAAGTAAATAAGCTGCAGCAGCAGGATTAATACTTTTCAAAAATATTCCAAAACTTGCTGCAGGGGGAACTTTCCCTATAGGAGCAAATGTAGTTGGAAAAGCAGAACCTAAATATGAACCAAGTATTGGATATAATATTCCATTTGCTATAAAAAGAATTAGGGCTGCCCAAAGAAAAGAATCTCTTGCTACTTTATCGGTTCTTACTGAACTTGCTCTGAGCCAGTAATGGTTTGAACCCCATACTAAAGCCATTCCATATAAAAATAAAGCAACAAACACACTAGGATATCTTAAAGAAAACCACGGAAATGTGGTTCCTGCAATTCCAGTATATAGAGGATTTCCGCCAGGCCAACCAGCTGAAACGAAATCCCAACCTCCAAATTTCATTAGCAAAACAATAACTAACAAAGGAATTGCAAAAATACAAATTACTCCTTGAAGAAAATCTGTCAAAGTAATTGCCCATAATCCTCCAAGATATGTAAAAGATAAAAGTACAATAAAACAAACTGTAATCATTAAAAGTAAGTTCCACCCAGTAAATCCAGCGAGTATATAAGCCATAGATACGATATTATTAGCAGTAATACCTATCATAGCTACAATTGACGTTAAGGCAATAACTGTACGGACCTTATTATCGTATCTTATTTCCATCCATTCAGGAAGTGTATGAGCCCCACTTCTTCTTGCAATTGGCGCTACAAGCAACCCATAAGATACTATCCCCACGAGTGCATAACAAACACCCAACATAAATACGCCTTTAACAAGTCCTCCCATAAGGGAAAAAGCTGGAGATAAAGCCAATGTAGTTCCAGCATATCCTATGGAAGCAACACCAAGAACATTTACTATTAAATTTACTTCACGACCTGCGAGCATAAAATCACTACTTCTCTCAATCCATTTTCTTGTAACAAGCCCTACTCTGAGCATTATAATCCCAAAGATTATAAAGAAAATCGCAAAAATACCCATACCAGACATAATTATCTCTCCTCTCTTCCTTGGTTTTCAATAATAGCTACTGGTCTAATCCAAGCCGCACTCGCTTTAACCAGCTTTATCGGAAAAATTGCTATTTTAAAACCAAAAGGTTTCGTAATTTTATCAAGATTAGCTAATTTTTCAATATGACAATATTCTTTTTCTATTCCCGCAAAATGTGCAGGCCAAATTTTTTTACCGTCTCCAGTTTTCTTGTAATCTTCACCCATATCTTTAAACGCCCTGTCATAACCGTACATATCCACACCTATAACTTTTACTCCTTGTTCAACTATCCACAAAGTAGATTCTCTTCCCATTCCAGGTTGCTCAAAGTATTCTGGAGTTCCTAATTTCTTATCACATCCAGTCATAATAAGAACAATATCTAAAGGTTTAAGTTTATAATTAATTTTTTCTAAAGCTATTTTTATATCTTCAACAGAAATTTCTTCTCTTGGTTTCTTATGCCGTAAATCCAAAACAACACCATTTGAATAACACCATTCCAGAGGGACTTCGTCAATTGTTTTCGCAAGTTTTCCTTCTGCCATGGGATGAAAATGCCATGGCGCATCTAAATGGGTCCCACAATGTGTAATCATAGTAACCTCTTCATATGACCAACCCAAGCCATTGGAAAAAACAAAATCTTCTTGTGCTATTCCAAGTTTACTTCCCATCTCATTAGCACCTGTTCTATGATCTAAGTAACTAAACTTCGCTGGCCATGGTTCAGATGAAGAATCATGTTCGATTGGCACGCTTAAATCAATTAATTTAAATTCACTCATTTTTAACCTCCTTAAGGTTTGTAATAGTGCCTTTCAAAAAACTCTAAAACCTTTATCTTATAAGGATTTTATAACGCCTCCGTTTTGTTTTAAAATTCTCTAAAAGCCTATCTACTTTTTTAATTTTTTTAATACTGTTTACAGACATTACATTAACTTAGGATTAAAATGATAAATACTTGGTTTAATTATTATCCTTAAACCGATTGCTTTGTTTGTTCTTCATTTTCACCCCCTTCTGTGTTATTTGCTTTCAACCTAAAATACAATGTTGCACCGTAGAAAATTTATTTCTTTGTATAACTTGAAACAAAAAATTATTTTGCTTTACTAACCTTCATTGTTAGCATTCCTAACGGGTCAACTTCTTCTCTTAAAACCTTCAATTCTTCATGAGCAGGTGGCTTAAGATTTAATATTTCCGGTGCTAACAAAAGCTCAAAACCAGTATTTTCTTTAACCTTTTCGACCGTAACCCCAGGATATAATGCCAACAATCTCATCCTTTTACTTCTATCTTCAAAGTCCAATATTGCCAAATCAGTTATTACTCTGTAAGGACCGCTTTCTTTTGGCAGCCCTTCTCTTTCCCGCGCACCAGGTCCATCTAAATACCCAGGAGTAGTTATAAAATCACATTTTTCTACAAATCTTCTTTTTGAATGATTCATAATTAACAATGTTTGCCAACATAAAGAACCTAGATCATTTGCACCTCCGCTCCCAGGGAATCTTACTTTAGGACTATAGTAATTTCCTATAACCGTTGAATTTAAATTGCCAAAAGGATCTATTTGAGCTCCTCCCAAGAAAGCATAATCAACCATTCCTCGGCCCGCCATTTCCATTACTTCGGACATGCTACTTGCTGAAACAGCTTTATGAAATGTTAAACATTCACCTACAGATATAGGGATTCGAGGAATAATAGGCCCTATACTTCCAGCTTCAAAAATTAAAACCAAATTTGGAGTATATAACTTTTGAGCCAATATAGCAGCAGCCATTGGAAGTCCAGTTCCTACAAAAATTGTCTTATTATCTTTTAGTTGTCTTGATGCCATAATTACCATTAATTCTATTAAATTATATTCTTCTATCATTTTTATTTCTCCCATAAATATGATGGTTTTATTTCTTGTTTTTCAATCTCTTCTAATAATTTCATTTTATTTTCCCCGCCTATCAGTTCAAAATATTCTGTAAAATTATTAACTCCAAAAACGTATTTTTTTAAATATGTTTTTAATTTTTCTCCTGTTTCGTCTTGTGTAGCCTTAAGGTACTCAGCTATATGTTCTTCATCAAAATAATACAAATAAGGCATCTCTCCGGGATGAGAGCCATACGGTGCTTCGACTACTGCATCTACTAAAAAATATGGGATAATAGTTCTCTCTGGATTATTTCTAATTTCTTCAGTATCTATTAATTTTTCAGTGCTTATTATTAATCGTTTTGCAGCTCGAGCTAAATCGTAATCTGAAACAGTAATCCCATCAATTTGAGAATTTCCATACATATCACAACGATGTACATGGATTATTGCGACATCTGGAAACAATGCAGGAACCGCACAATACTTTTCTCCTGTAAAAGGGCATTCTACTAATTTTGCACCACTTACCTTAAATGTATCTGTCCCTAACATAGTTTTAGTGGGCATAAAGGATATGCCCATTGATGCAGCTTTAAATCTCCATGCTAAAGCTGCATTACTCCAATCAACAACGTTAATGGCTCCTTCTTTAACTAATCTGCTACCTAACTTAGAGTACAAAGGCCGTAACTCATAGCCTGTAAAGTAAGATACATCAACATTCTTAACACAATTCCCGGCTAATAAAATATCCACATCATGAATTGCAGTATGGGCTGAGACAGAGAGATTATTTATCTCTTGTTTTACTATTTCATAAAGAGCAGCCATAGGAATTCTAATATGGCCAAACCCTCCCGTACTTAAATAATCTCCGTTATGTACATATTTCTTTATTGCCTCACTTATACCCATAACTTTGCTCTTTAGAGCCCTACTCTTCTTTTCTTTAAACCATTTCCTTGCCTCTTCAGGAGTTGTTTTAGAGAACAACTCGCCATTTCCTAATTCTAAACTATTCACTTTTTTTAATATCTCTCCTTTTTGTTATCCTTTTAAAGTTATTTTCTACTATCTAACTTCAGCTAGTTTAAATTTAAACCCTTCCTTGTCTTTTGCTACAAATTTAACAGGCACACCAATACCAAGTTGCTTTTCTTTAATCTTACCCAATAACCTTCCCATTACCTTTAAACCTTCATTTAACTTTACTATAGCAATTATATAGGGTGCATCTTTTTTATAAGGTTCTGCAGTATAATATATTTTAGTATAAGAATAAATTTCGCCATCTCCTATAAAAGATTTCTCTTTAAAATTTTTAAATCCACAAACTGAACAATATTTAACATTATATAAAAACAATTCTCCGCAATTACAACATACATTACCAAATATTCTATTTTCTTCCACTGATACTACCTCCTTTTTAATATATGAACTACGCAAGTAGAACCTGACCCACCTAAATTATGCATAAGTCCAATTTCAGCATTTTTAACTTGCCTTTCACCAGCCACTCCTCTAAGTTGAAAAACTGTTTCTACAGCTTGGCTTGCTCCAGTTGCTCCTACAGGATGTCCTTTGGCTTTCAGTCCACCGCTAGGATTTATAGGAATAACCCCGTCTATTTCTGTCATTCCTTCCTCAACTGCTTTTCCTCCCTTTCCTTTCTCCACAAACCCTAAATCTTCTGTGGCAATAATCTCTGAAATTGTAAAACAGTCATGCACTTCGCATACATCTATATCTTGAGGCTTTAAATTCGCCATTTTATACGCTTCCATACTTGCTTTTACTGTAGATTGTAAAACAGTAATACTTGGCCTTTCGCTTACAGAAATCACATCAGATGATTGCCCAAAACCAATTACATCTATAGGTATATTTGAATATTCATGAGCATAATCTGCAGGACATAATACAATTGCAGCTGCCCCATCTGAAACCAAAGAACAATCATAAAGATTTAAGGGGTCTGCAATTACTACAGAATTTAAAGCTTTTTCTAAAGTTATCTCCTTCCTCATCTGGGCATAGGGATTTTTAGCACCATTTTTGTGATTTTTAACTGCTACCATAGAAAGTTGCTTCTTTGTTGTTCCATATTCAAACATATGTCTCCTTGCCATTAGGGCAAAAAGACCAGGAAAAGTAATTCCTACTCTCGCTTCAAATTCCTCATCTGCTGCTCCTGATAGTATTTCGGTACACCGTTCCGTAGTAACAGAGGTCATCTTTTCTACTCCGCCAACCAACACAAAATCGTACATTCCTGATGCAACCGCCATAACCCCTTCTCTTAATGCTACACCACCAGAAGCACATGCATCTTCTAGTCTAGTGCACGGAATATGGTTTAATCCTAATGCAGAAGCAGTATAAGGAGCTAGATGATTTTGACCTACAAAATTACTTCCGGCAAAATTACCTAAATAAAAGGCTTGAATATCTTTGGAATTCAGGCCAGAATCCTCTATAGCTTTTGTTCCTGCCTCTGCCATAATATCTCGAATAGTTTTCCCTTCTAATATTCCAAAATTAGTTTCCGCTGCTCCTATGATAGAAACATCTCGCATTTATATCCTCCTATACAATAACTATTTTAGTTAAAAGTTCTTTAAAATTATATTAATATGTGAATATCGATCATCTAATATTTTAGGACTTCATTTCTTGTCTAAAGCTTTTTTTATAATTGACTTTAATTCTAAAAGATCAAAGGGTTTGGTCAAATAACAATAAACACCTAATTCTTTTGCCATCTTAATATTTTCCTTATTACCATAAGCAGTAAGAATTACAACTATACTATTCCTTTTTTCCTTCTTGATCTTTCTTAAAATCTCTAATCCACTTATTTTGGGAAGTTTAAGATCTAATAAAACTAAATCAAAGATTTCTTTATTAATTTTAACTAGTGCGTCTTCCCCGTTTTTCGCAATTTGAATATTGTAAATATCCCCTAAAGATTCTTTCAGTACCCACCTAATATTTTCTTCATCATCAACTACTAATATTTTATATTTCAACTTTTATTATTAACTCCTTAGAATTAAAATTAGCACAAATAACACTTTTATCTTTCTGTACTTAATAAGATAAGCAATATTTATGCCAAGTATATTTTTTGTTACTAATAAAAATACCGAAAAAGGCCATATCATATAATAAATATAGCCTTTTTCGGTAACTGTTTTTCAAATTATTCGCTATTAAAAATTAATAATTATTGCGCAATATATTTCGCATACTGTGAAATAATGTATACAATTATCTCTTTTTAATCTCGTATTTCTCTACCTTATAAAGAAGCGATCTCCTAGAAATTCCTAACCTCTCTGCTGCTTTGCTCTTATTCCAATTTGTTTCTTTTAATATCTTAGTTATAGTTTCAATTTCATAATCTTTTATTGCAGCAATTTTAGCGTCTTTAAAAGATATTTTTCGATCTTTAAAAAATTCATCAGATAGAAAAATTTTTTTATGCTGAGTATACTGTATATTGTAAGGTAAATTTTCCGGTTTTAGTACGCTTCCTTCACTCATTATTACAGCTTTTTCTATGACATTTGACAATTCTCTAACATTTCCCGGCCAAGCATGTTCCATTAATAATGATAAAAATTCTTTAGAAATAGATTTTGGACTTACTTGAGAATATTTTTTATTAAATATCTTTAAAAAATGATTCGCTAATAACGGTATATCCTCTTTCCGCTCACGTAAAGGAGGCAAACAAATTTGTACAACATTTAATCTATAAAACAAGTCCTCCCTAAAAGTACCTTGCTTTACTCTTTCCTTTAAATTATCTTTAGTGGCAGCAATAATTCTAACATCCACTTCAATACTTTTATTCCCACCTAAAAGATCAATCTGTTTATTCTCTATAGCCCTAAGCAGTTTTGCTTGAGCATTTAAATTTAAAGATTCTATTTCATCTAAGAATAAAGTTCCCTTGTTGGCAAGCATAAATTTTCCTGGTTTTTTCGTTATAGCTCCAGTAAAAGCCCCGCGTTCATACCCGAATAACTCGCTTTCCAGTAGAGATTCAGGGAGAGCAGCACAATTGACAATTATAAAGGGCTTCTTTCTTCGAAAGCTCTTGAAATGAATAGCATAGGCTGTAATTCCTTTTCCCGTCCCAGTTTCACCGTGTAATAATACGGTTGAATCAACTTCGGCCAATTTTTTAATAGCAGTAAATATTTTCTGTATTTTAGGGCTCTTACCAATAATGCCTTCAATACTATGTTTTTCCTCTAGCTGAGACTGTAAACGAACTACTTCCTTAGATAAATGTGTCTTCTCTAAAGCTTTTTGAGTTGTTACTTTAACTCTAGCAAGATCAAAAGGTTTAGTAATATAATCATAGGCACCTAATTTTAGTGCCTCAACAGCCGTTTCAATACTACCATAAGCAGTTATAATAATCACAGCTGCATCTATTTTTTCCTTTTTAATCAAACTAAGAATATCCATACCGTTCTTTCTTTTTAGTTTTAAATCTAAAAAAATTAAATCAGGTGCTTCCCGATTAATTACATCCATAATTTTTTCGGAGCCATCTGAACTTAAAACATCATAAGAATTCTTAAGTAACTCAGTTAAAGTCCATCTTATATTCGGTTCGTCATCTATTATTAATATTTTATTTTTCAGAACAATCCCCTTCCCCCATAATTGAATTGACTGGCAAAATAATGGTAAAGATAGAGCTTTTTCCCTCTTCGCTTTCTACATTGATATATCCCCCATGTTGTTCAATTATATTACATGAGATAGCAAGACCAATGCCTGTTCCATCCTCTCTAGTAGTATAAAATGGTTCAAAAACTTTATCTAAAAAATCATGTGCAATTCCACAACCATTATCTTTAAATTTAATTTTCAAACAACTTTTTTTTCGTTCATAGATAGTAAAAATTTCTAAAACTCCGCCTTCAGGCATAGCATGGAAAGCATTAAGAATTAAATTTAGAAAAACTTGTTTAATCTGGCTTTTATCAACTATTAATTCTGGCAGGTTCTTACTAAATTTTCTAACTATATTAACTTGTTGTTTTTTAACCATCCCCTCCACAGAAAATAAAACCTCATTAAGTATCGCATTAATATTGGTACTTTCAAAACGAAGACTAGAAGAGCGGATCAAACAAAAAAGATTCTTAAATATTTTATCTACCCTTTCAACTTCTTTTTCAATCTCTCTACTAAAACGATCAACAAACTTTTTATCATTAATCCTTTCCGGAAGCAGTTGACTAAGTGCCTTTATAGCAGTTAAAGGATTACCAATCTCGTGAACTAAATTAGTAGCTAACTCACCAAAGGTAGCCAATTTTTTCTCCCACTTCTTTTTTTGTTCTAATGCTTTTTCAGCACTAATATCTTCAACAATAATCATTGCCCCTATTTTTTGTTTATTAATATCTTTTATTAAACATACTCCCAAATTTATAATTTTATCTTTTTGCCCAGGGTAATTTATTTCTTGAGCAAGGTAAGTCTTTCCAGTATCGAAAACCTCTTTAATAATCTCGTCTAATCCAAGTTCTTTAAACCTCAAAAGAGAGTGATAGTAAGGCCTCCCTAATATTTTTTCTTTATCTTTCTCTTTAAATAACCATTGAGCAGATTCATTAAAGAAAAAAACTTTTCCTTTTGGATCAACAATAATAAGAGCAGCACTTATATTTTCCAAAATATTTTCACCATAATCCTTTGCCATTTCTAAAAAAGATATAATTTGCTTAATAAATTGACAAACATCTCTATTTATTTTATCATTTACAGAAAATGAGACGTTTTTTAAAATATCTACTATTTCTTCATGTTTAGAAATAGCTAAATCGGAAAATATTTTATTAGATAAAAATACTAAGGGTAAAGTATCTATCACGATTTTCATATCTGTAAATACTGATTTTTTTCGTTTTGTCTCTCTAATTTGTTTATAGATTTCTTTTATAGGTTCAGTTGCCCAAACATAACCTATTACTTTATTTTTTCTTATAAGAGGTACAAAACAAGCCATACAATTTCCCCGCACCATATCTCCTGTTACCACCATTTTCTTCCCCTTGGCCATTACTTGCCTACCTAAGTGATTATCGGGTACCGATTTTCCTACTTTATTACTATTTTTACTTGGCTCATAAGTTATAATGGCATCTAATTCTTTAGAATAGTAACCAACCCCAATAAAGGGGAAACTCTGGGCTACTAATTTAGTAAAATCTCTCAATCTTCTATTAAGTACTAATATTTTCTCTTTTCGACTTAAGTCGTGTATCTCATTAAAAGAAAGAAGATCGTTAAAATCCTCTTTGAGATAAGATGACAACATTTTCGCTGCACCAAACAATTTACTTGCTTTTTCTTCCATTAAAACAGTATTTGATTTTGACATTATTAAATGTTGTGATAAAACCATACTAACCCCCCGTTTTCCCATCATAAATAAAATTTATGATATGGTAAAAACAAACCAATAGATTACCCTTTAACTATTTTATTAATATTTTCAGTATCTCAGTATTATAATCTTTTTATCATTATATGTAAATGCATCGAATTGCCTCACTAAAAAAGTACTACAAATTATTTTAATTACAACTGAATCTCCTTTATATTTAAAATAAGAAATTATCTCTTTAAATATATGAGGAGGCAAAAAGGAATGTTAGTAACTATGAGGCAGAAAAAGGCCGCAACTAAAGAATTAAGAAATCGATGTTAAAGATCACCAAAAAAACTATTATTTTAAATGAATTTTTACAAAATTACTTTTTCTGGTTTTTGGCCAGTTCAAGCAGTATCTTTTTTTTATTTAATTCTGGCTTTTCAATAACTATCTTGAGAAGTTTTTTTAAAATTTCTCCTATTCCCTTTCCTTCTTGATACCCTAATAAATTAATTATATCTTTACCGTTTACGGCTAAATCTTTAAGGGATACAGGTGGTTTTTCCTGCAAGATTTCTCTTATATTATTTTCTGCTCTTTCGATTTCAGCTGATTTAAATTCTTCAGAGCTTCGGCATTCCTTTATAAGGGCTTTCTTTAATTCCCAGAGGTCTTCTAAATTATCAATACCAATTCTGGAAGCAAGCTGTCTTATATTTATTTTTTTAGAAAAATTAAGAACTTGCCAATTTTCCTTAGTTAGAACAGTTACTTTTTTAATCACCGCATTTTTAAATCTTATCCGCTGCAATATTTTAACAATAATCTCTTTTTTTTCATCTAAGTAGGGCATGCTCTTTATATTATGCAATAGAACCGATAACCGCAAATTTAAATCTGGTGGCAGACTGGCTGCCATATCTAAAGTATGTTCCAATAAATCTTCACCCTCGCGAAAGTTTTCTCTACTAATTCCCGCGCACTTTTGCAGTTCAGGCATAATAAATCTTAACAGCCCCAGCCGATACAATAATTTAAATCCTCTTCGGGGATAATTACTCAGCAATATTTTGGTAAATTCATCTCTAATCCTCTCCGGGCTGACTTTTTCAATCACTGAGCTATTTTTTTCTATCGCCTGGAGAGTAACTTTATCTATTTTAAAATCGAGTTCACAGGCCAACCTAATTGCCCTTAGCATTCTCAACGGATCCTCTTTTATTCTTTCTACAGGATCTTCTACCCCCTTTATTGTCTTTTGTTTGATGTCCCCTAACCCATTAAAGTAATCGATTACCCCTTCCCCTTCTCTCCAGGCTAAGGCATTAATGGTAAAATCCCTATGTCTTAAATCTTCAAATAAATTGAGCGTGCTAACCAATCTAGCCTTTTTAAAAGTGCTTACTTCATAATTAATATGATTTACAACTACGGTAACCGTCCCAAATTTTTTTCCCACCGGAATCACTTTAAATTCTTTAAAGACTCGGGAAATTTCCTCCGGCGCAGCATTGGTAGTTATATCCCAATCACGGGCTTCTTCTCCCATTATCAGATTGCGAATACACCCTCCTACCACTAAAGCCTCATATCCTGAACCATTTAGTCTCTTTATTATAGACAGGGCTCCCGGGTCTATATCTTTTAATTTAATTTTTAAATTGAATTTACGGTTTTTTTCTTTTTCCATTTTAAAACCTTTTTAGATGAGCCAGGCATTCTATATGGCTCGTCTGGGGAAACATATCTACGGGTTGCATCTTTTCCAGGTTATACCCATTTTGGGTAAGGTACTTGATATCTCGGGCCAGGGTGGGTAAATTACAGGATACGTATAAAATTTGTTCGGGTTTAATTTTTATTATATCCTTTAACATCTCCCGGGAACATCCCTTGCGAGGTGGATCTATTACCATAACTTGAACTTTTTCTCGATTTTTAATCCATCCGTAAAGCCATTTCTCCGCTTTACCAGTAAAAAATTTCAAATTAGAAAGGTTGTTAAGCTTACAATTTTCCCAGGAATCCCTGACTGCTTCTTTTTCTAATTCTAAACCATAAACTCTTTTGGCTTTACCGGCCAGATAGATGGAGATAGCCCCCGTTCCGCAATAAGAATCGATAACTGTCTCTTCTCCGCTTAAATTTGCATATTCTACTATTTTTTCAAATAATGCCTGAGCCTGAGAAACATTGACCTGAAAAAAGGATGAAGGTGATATTCTAAATTTAAAAGAACCAATTGCATCCTTTATGTTTGTTTTTCCCTTTAAAAGCTTAAAATCTTTCCCTAATAATACCATTTTTGAACTTTTGTTGATATTTTGATAAACAGAAACTATTTGAGAAAAATCTTTGATAAGATTATTTAAAAATATTTCATCTATCTTTAACTTTTCTTCTTTGGTTATAAAAATTACCATTATCTCTCCGGTACTTTTACTTTCTTTTAATATTATTCCCCTTAAATTCCCCTGGTCTGTTTCACTATCATAGATGCTAATCTCCCCTCGGGTTAACTGCTCTTCCAGGTATTTAACCAGGCGATTAATTTCGGCGCTAAACAAGTGGCACTGGCAAGCAGGGACGAGAGTATGGCTTTTTGACTTATAAAATCCTAATTGTATTTTCCCGTTTTTCTGAGCAAGATGAAAATGCCCTTTATTGCGATAATACCAGGGATTTTTCATCCCTATAGTAGGCGAAGCTTTGATATTTTGATTGCCTATCCTTCCCAAAGCATTTTCTACTATTACTTTTTTTATTTCTAACTGTTCTTCATAATCTATATACTGCAAGTGACAGCCTCCGCAGAGATGATAAATAGGACAGAGAGGCTTTATTCTATGGGGAGAAGATGAAATAATCTCTTCTAATCGGCCGCGGGCAAAATTCTTTTTTACTTCGATAATCCTTACCCTTACCTTTTCTTCGAGAATTGCTCCGGGTACAAAAACGGTAAAATTATTAATCCTGCCTATACCTTCACCCTGATGAGAATAGCTATTTATAATAAGCTTATAATTTTCTTCTAACTGCACTGGCTTATCGTTCATTTTATCTCCCATTTTTCTTATTAAATATTTAGCGGCTAACTAACAAACTAACGCCTTTTCATTTTTTTGTATCTTCCGGCCAAAATTAAACTTTATTCTGTCTATTAAATCTTATCTCGTCTTGCTCTATTATACAATAAAATATTTTTTAATTTCATTTTTGTTTTTTGGTATCCTGTATTTTTATTTACATTCCTAATGTAAAATGATATATTTAATAAACAAAAATAAATTTTTCTAAAAGGAAGGGGAATTATAAATGGAAATAAAAAAATATTATATTTTTATGGCGGTTTTATTAATTGCTTTACTTTCACTTAGCACCGGGATAAGCGCGGATTCAGGTACCGGAGAAAAAAGTTCGGATATCTTAATCACCTCTGTCGGCCAGAGCGCAGATGCCCGCATGATTAAAGTAGTAGCCGACAAACTGCAGCTTGCTTGTAATTTTGAACAGCTTGCTAAACCGGACATAATAAAAAACTACAAAATTTTGGTAATAGTCGTCGGCGGAAGCTCAAAAGGCCTGGGAGCAGCCGGAATTGATAAAGAGCAGGAGATTGTTCGTGCTCAAAAACTGATAAAGGAAGCAAAAGTGAGAGGTGTTAAAATCTTAGTTATGCATGTGGGAGGAGAAGCAAGAAGGGGAGCATTATCAGACGCCTTCCTTGATGAAGCTGTTCCTTATGCTAATCATCTAATCATAGTGGAAAATGGAAACAAAGACGGGTATTTTACCCAAATCAGCAAAGAAAAAGAAATTCCCTTAGAAATCGTAACTAAAATTTTAGCAACCGGCGAATTAATGAAGGGTTATTTTGATAAAATTTTACAGAAGTAATATTTATCCCTATTTTTTTTCTTAAAATGAGTCTTTCAAAAAATTTTAAGGATAAACATCCTATAGAATTAATCCCCTTTCCCGGAAACCGGGAAAGGGGATATTCTTATCAGATAGATGCTTAAGAACTATTATTATTTTTATCGCCTTTTAACGATTATAGCGAATTGGTTGCCTTGAATAATTTATTTTACTTCTTTTAAGTAATAACCATATCCATTTTTTAATATATCCTGATAAGAAGGAATTCCGCTGAATTCCACTGTCTTATCCGGAAAAAGCATATTAAAATTACTAATAAAAGTTTCTATGGCAAATGCATGCCGACCTATCCGTTCTTCAATGGGATGACCATTTTCATCGTAAGGGACATAAAGTCTGCCTAGTTTAGCGGCCTGAACATACATTTTATCTTTCCCCGTAAGAACCAAATTTTCATCTGTTCTGCCCCTTAGTCTTCCCTGGGAAGCATTAGCAGTTTCCATAAGGATGGGCATGGTATCACTATAATCTCCCCACTCCCGGTGGGACAAACCGTGAAAATCAGGAGGGGAAAGCTCTAAATTCATTTCAATTTCTTCCATTTGTAAGTCCATCACTGCCATGCTGGCAATATCTAAACTCCTATCCGGGGCTACAATCGCATTAATAACCGGGTATTCCGGGGATGCTTCATGTAAATCGAAGGATAGATCACATTTCTCCTTACGTATTAACTCCATAATCCCATAACAAATTTGCTCGGTGTAGCTGCCATTAGGGTTCCCGGGATAACCTCGATTTAAATTTCGATTATCACTACCCGAAAGAGGTTGATCATGTTGATTAATGTAAATATCCGGGTCGGGCCATTGATGAATGGGATTGGTGGCTCGGGAACCGTATCTAAATTCTCTTATACCCGAAGGGGTGGTAAAATGAATATACTGGGGAGAACCTTCCTGAGGGTCATTGTGGGAAAAACCGCTGAGATTTGCTTGAGGCAAAACAATAACTCTTCCTTTTTCGACTGTAGCATTTTCAATCCACAGCACTGCGGTAAGCATTGAAGCAGGTTCGTTGGGATGAGTCCCGCCTAAAATAAAAATAGTTCCGCCAGGTTCTTTCCCCTCTAAAAAATAGACCGGGCTATCGCTGTACTTTCCTTTTAGTTGAGGAAAATAATCACTCAAAGCTACGACTTTGGTTACGCCAGGACCTTTAACAATTGTATCCGGTTTCCATTTATCTATAAAGGATTTTCCGGAAATTATTATTATCAAAAAAGCTATAAATATAAAAACAAGTGCAGTTATATGATTCTTTTTCATCTTATACCTCTTCTTCTGATTTTTTACAAAATTCTTATTTAATCATTAATATTCTTAATATAAAGGGAATGATTACCATTACTCCTGTAAGCTGCTTCCAATAATCAATTTCATCCCAAATATCAAGGATAATTAAAACAGTTAAACAAACAATTATGATTCGATAAATTATAGTTAACATCACTTGCCCCTTATAGTATTATTTTTGCTAAGCTATTAGCAATTATGATTATAAATATACACCAAGCAGCAGTTACAATGGCAGGTAAGATGCAATATTTTAAAACTTTGAAATAATTTTTTTCTCCAACTATTTGAGCCGCAAATATTCCTGCCAAAGCGGTGGGTGGCATTAAGTCGCCCAGGGCTGCTAATTGAGAAAGAGCTGCGACAGTAATAATTGTACTCTTCTCTAATAACGCTAAAGCAAAAGGCACCCCTAATACTGATGCAGAGCCATAAGCTGATACTGCTCCAAAAAGAGGCATGCTAACCGAAATTCCTAAATAAAGAAGTATTTTTGGTAAACTAAGAGAATTAATTACCAGATAACCTCTTACCCCGGTTAAGGTCATAACCTGAATAAACATCCCAACCCCCACCAAGATACCCAATACTGGCAAAGCGTTATGGATCGCTTTTTTAGAAATTTTAAAAAAATTAAACTTTTTACCAGAGAATAAACCTACAAAACTGGCTAACAAGAAATCAATCGGCATTCCCAAGCTGGGGAATATTTTAGGAAATAATTTTTCCCCGGTCATCAAAATGATTAAAAATATAATAGGAAAAAATAGTTTTATTCCATATTCTTTAATATAAGAAGTAGGAAGATTATCTTTTATCTTTTCATAATTAAATTTAGCTAAATATTTCCTTCCCAACCAAAGACTGACTATAATGATTAAAGGTACAGTAATTATAATAAGCGGCAAACCAAAACCGATATAAGGCAGGTCAATGCCTCCTCCAATAATTAAAGCATTTATATTAATCGGGGGGGCTGCCTCTCCATACACTGCAGCCATGGCTACTAATGCTGCTGCAACCACTTTGGGAAAACCCATATAAATTAAAATTGGGGCTACTAACACACCAGAAGTTAATACTGCTGCGGTAGATGAGCCGGTAATCATTCCCGGAAAGACTACAACAAAAGAAAGACCGATCAATAAAAGTGAAGGGTAACGATAAAAACGTTCAATTATCCACCGGGTAACCGTATCCATCATTCCACTATTTTGAATTACTTCCATAAAAATCATTGCAGTAGCAATAACTAAAATGGTATTTATATAATTAAATCCACCTTCTACCAGATGGCGAATTGGAATGCCAAATCCGGATATTAATGTCCCTGAAACTGCCGCTAAAACCATTGACACTCCGACTGGTAATTTAAACTTAAAGGTAGAAAAAGCAAATACTCCTACCATTACTAAAAAATAAACTAATTCAATGCTGGCCAATAAATCATTCTCCTTTCATAGTAACTTGATTTACCTTTTTTATAAAATCTAAAAAAATATAAGTTTTTTAAAATATTTATGACCCAAAAACAGGGTGGTTTAATTACCCAAAAAACAAGTATCACCTGAAAAGATAGATGTCGTAACCCCGTCAATGGGCATTTTGATACGCCTTTGATAGGGTTACGACATTTTCACATTAATTAAACTGTAAAGTACTTTTAATATAAATTTTTAAATTTTAAAAATTTATATATTTTTGTTTGTTATTAGCAATTACTATTTCCTAATAGCCAATGGCTACGCCATCACGACGTGAGTCTCCTCCGCCGTACATTACGCCATCTATAACCATAATGCCTTGTGCTCCACCAAAGTAAAGATCATAATCACCTTTTACGTCTACTTCGTTACCTAAAATTCGAAGAGTCTTGGCGGTAATAGCTGGAATACGGCTTTCTATGCGAATTGACTTGGCTTTCCCTCCTGAAGTATAGCAATGCATTCGGGGAGCCTCAATGGCTTCATCCATACTCATGCCAAAATCAACCACATTAGAAATAATTTGTACCATTGCTGTAAAGATACGGGTTCCTCCGGGTGTGCCGAGTATCATGAAAGGTTTACCGTCTTTTTCTATAATAGAAGGTGACATGCTTGATAATGGAATCTTACCCGGTTCGGGGGCATTAGGAGAATCAGGATTAGAAGAGAAATCATCCATTTCATTGTTCATAATAATCCCTACCTCAGGAACAATTACACCGGAACCAAAGAAATAATTAATGGTCTGGGTTAAGGCTACAACATTGCCAGCTGCATCAACTACAGATATATGACTGGTGCTCTCGTGTTCAAATTTTGCCGGTTCGCCTGCAGGGATTACCTGTTTTGGATGTTTGATATTTATTTGGTCTGCAAGAAATTTAGCGTACTCTTTGGAAGTTAGCCCTTTGATAGGAATATCTTTGGCAAACCCCGGGTCACCCATATATTTTGCTCTATCAGCAAAGGCCATCTTCATCGCTTCTGCCATAATGGAAACGTGGGTTGGCCCATGATAATTCATATTAGCAATATTAAAATTTTCCATTATATTAAGAATCTGGATTAAATGGGTCCCTCCTGAGCTGGGAGGAGGCATAGAATAGATATCGTACCCCCGGTAATTACCTACAACCGGTTTACGAATATAAGGTTTATATGCTTTTAAATCATCAATGGTCATTATGCCGCCCTGGGCTTGAACTGCATCTACAACCTTCTGTCCCAGTTCGCCGCCATAAAAGTGCTCAATTCCTTTATCTAAAATCTCTCGGTAGGTCTTGGCTAAATCAGGTTGAACTAAAATATCGCCTGTTTCCAAAGGAAGCCCACCGCTAAAGTAGGCAATTTTTTCCGGGTCACTGCAGGCAGCAATTTTTTCAAAGTTGCTTTTAATCATGCCGCTTAAGGTTTCGGTTACCTCAAATCCATTTTCCATAATAGAAATTGCCGGTGCTGTTACCTCAGCCAAGGTCATAGTCCCATATGTTTCTAAAGCGGTGGTTAGCCCCATTAGGGTTCCAGGCACGGCAACTGCCTTGCCTCCCACCTTAGACCAATACTCTTTTTTAGCCTGTTCAGAAGCAAACATATCCTTGGTGGCTGCTGCCGGAGCATGTTCACGATAATCTATAACCACAACCTCCCCTGTTTTAGCAAAACGGATCAGCATAAATCCACCACCACCAATACCGGAGGCATTGGGTTCTGCTGCGTTTAAGGCAAATGCTGTGGCCACTGCCGCGTCAATGGCATTACCGCCTTTTTTAAGAATTTCCACTCCTGCCTGAGCGGCTAAAGGATGGGCAGCGGCTACCATACCATTTTCTGCTACTGTATCAATGGGGGTATGCCTGTCTGCTCCTTCTGCTATAAATACTAAACAGAATAATATTAAAGAAATCAGTACAAAACTAATAGCTTTCTTGGTGAACTTTCTCATTAAAATTACCTCACTTTCGAATTTAAAAATTAATTTTTCTTTACACACATTTTAATAGTTCTCTCCCTGGCCATCACCTCCGGTTCTTTACTTTGTTTTTTCAGCGTAAATGCTTATACCATAAAATTTAATCTATATTTCTCTTTGCGGCATTATACTGATTTCATTAATAATATCATCTTTTTATATATGTTTCCATTACTATTTATCTGATTTCTTGATAAAATCAGAAAATATTCAAAAAAATTTAAATTTTTTTTAAAAAAAGCTGTTAAAAAAAGCTTGACAAATAATTTTTTATCCTTTATACTTGCTAATAGCAAATATTGCCAACGGCACAGAGGTTGATCATAAGATGGAAAAGAATTTAGTAGACCTGATAATTGAATTGAAGAAAGGCTGCATGGAAGACGAAAAGCAAATTCGAACCCTATGCAATGTTTCTTTGGCAGAATACAAAGCGGTTCTGGAAATTGAGACAACAGAAAGAATAACCTGTAATGTTTTATCTGAAAAAATGGGTTTGTCTGTTTCCAGGGGAAGTAGAATAATAGATAGCTTAGTCAAAAAAGGATATTTATTAAGAACAGAGAATCCCGAAGACAGGAGATCTTCTATTCTATCTCTTTCCTCCAAAGGAGCTGAAATTAAAAAACAGATCGAACAGGAAAGAAATAATTGTGAATATAGACTTAGAAAAAACCTCTCTGCAAGAGAAGTAAAATTAATAAAAGAAGGACTGGAATTAATTGCTAAAGTTTTTAACCAACAATAATAACAATAACGTAAATTTAAATAAGAAAGGAGGAAAGAATCGATGGAAAATAGCAAATCATTAGAAGTAGAATTAAATGGAAATAACTTTCAACAGGAAGTTTTAGAATCTTCCATCCCTGTATTGGTAGACCTTTGGGCTCCCTGGTGTATGTCTTGCCGAATGATATCCCCAATTGTCGAAGAATTAAGTAATGAGAACCAGGGTAAATTGAAGGTTTGTAAGTTAAATACCGATGAAAATCAGAATATTGCAGCTCGCTACGGAATTCAAGGGATACCTACCCTTTTATTTTTTAAAGATGGCCAAGAGGTCGATCGTATCGTAGGCGTCACACCAAAGCCAATAATACAACAGAAACTTGATGCTATTCTTTAGCTTTAGCTTAATCCGGTTAAGGGAGTGATAAAAACCAATAATAAAAGAAAAGTTATTTGTGGGGCATAACAGAAAGCCATGGGGCAAGAGCAAATGAATGTATCGAGTGCGGAAAATGTGAAGAGCTTTGCACCCAGCATCTACCCATAATAGAACGCCTCAAAGAAATAGCTTCCTGGGAGAAAAAATAACTTTTATCTATGTCTTATTTTTAAAGCCCCAAACAAGTATAAAAATTCTACTCCAATTACCAGAATAATCATGAGTTTGCTATACACAATTTGACGATATACTCCCCCTTCTCCTATTTGAGGCAATGGCATAGGGTCAATCGGTAAACCATTTTTTAGGGCTAAGTCTCTGATGTTTAGCAGATGTATAATAGGGATTCCCAAATTTTGATATTCAAATATTAATCCTCGTTCAGGATGATCGGGGATTTTTGGACCATCAACAACTAATCCATTAGGATAAGTTATTGAAGCATTGGTATTACCGTAATTTGGTGTAGCGCCACCGATATTTACAAAGGCTTTAATGGGCTGCCCTCTGACACTTTTTTTGTAAAGCTGCATTCTTTGCAGAATATTTTCTTCTATGCTATCTGCCTCTATAACAAAAGTACCCGAATTTTGAACTATTTTCTCAATAATTTCGCGAGAATCAGGATAAAACATTCCCTCGGCCTGGTCCAAGTAGCCCCCCATAGAAATGGCTAATAATTTATAGGGTAGGATATTTTTTTTATTTAAACTATCTAACATCTCCACAAAAGTAAATTCAGGCAGATTAGCTCCATATTCTGATGAACCGACAGAATAGATGATTAGTGGTTCTAATTCCAACACTCTGGCCGCAGAAAGAGCAGCCACAATTAATGCCGGGAAAGAACCACTGGCGCCAATGGAAATTACATCCCCTTTTTTTAAATTTGCTTCTTTAAAATATTTAACCAATAGAGCAGCAAAAGCAGGATTGGTGCTGGTTCTTTTAGCCTCGAGGTTCCCCAAAGTAGTAGTAAGCTGGGTATATTCTTTGCCGATAATGCCAGTTTGGTTAGGATCTAATCCTATATCTAACGGTATATCTCTTTTTAATCGTTCTTCTTTAATTGTTTCCAAAGAGTTTTTCATAAGCTGTGCAGCTTGAATTTGCTCAGTATAATAAGGAGTTCCTGTTGTAGATTTAGTTTGCTCTATTATTAGCAACCCCGCAAATAAGATAATTAACGCCCAAAAAAGGTAAATTAGTGGTAACTTTCCCTTTATCCAACTATTCATTAATATTCTTCCTTCGATTATAAAAAATAAATACTTTAATGAAAACTGCTATATTTATTCTAAGCAAATATTATCTTTTGTCAAAATTATAATAAGTTTTGCCTGCGTTAACTCTTTCGGGGCAATTTTTTGCAAATTTATCATGGTGATAGATTATTATTTTGAAAATATTAAAACTAAATGATAGAATTTACTTGAAAAAGAAGGGATAGTATGTTTATTATTTTTGTATTCAGTGCAATATTTCTAATCTGGGGAATTACCGAGCAAATTCATCACCAAAAAAGAGTGAATAGTATTCCTATTCGTATACATATTAACGGGACAAGGGGTAAGTCAACAACTACCCGCTTAATAGCAGCCGGTCTGAGAGAGGCCGGTTTTAAAGTGCTCGCCAAAACCACCGGCACTTTGCCTCAATTAATCTTTGAAGATGGGATGGAAACCCCTCTCAAACGAAGAGGTAGTCCCAATATTATAGAACAACTAAAGATTTTTAAAGAAGCAGCTAAAAGAAAGGTTAACGTTTTGGTGCTGGAATGTATGGCCATTAGCCCGGAGCTACAATGGGTTTCCGAACACAAGATGGTGAAATCAACCATCGGTGTAATAACTAATGTGCGTGAAGACCACTTGGAAGATGTTGGACCGGGGCTTAATAGTATGGCTGAATCGTTAAAACTTACTATTCCACAGAAGGGGGTGCTGGTGACCGCAGAAAAAGATTACTTCTCTCTCTTTAAAGAGCAGGTCGATAAACTAAAGACTAAAATTATTTGGGCTGACCCGGATGATGTATCCGATAAAATAATTGATAAATTTGATTATATGAATTTTAAAGAGAATGTTTCCATCGCTCTCCGGGTCAATAAACTCCTGGGGGTAAAAGAAGGGGTAGCTTTGAGAGGGATGTTAAAAGCAAGGCCGGACCCCGGAGCTTTAAAGGTGTATAAATTAATCAAAGAAGGCAAAATTATATTTTTTATCAATGCCTTTGCAGCCAACGACCGACACTCTACTTTATTAATCTGGGAAAATATAAAGAAAATATTTGATTTAAATAATTTACCAGTAATAGGAATAATTAATAGCCGGGAAGACCGGGTCCTCCGCTCTATCGAATTTTCCCGCATATTAGCAACAGACATTATGCTTTCTAAAATAATTTTGGTAGGGGCTTTGAGTAAATTAACTGAAAGAGCTCTTTTAAAATTAAAGGTCTCTACGGATAAGATAATAAATTTGGGAAGATTAACCGATGCAGAAGAGGTAATAGAGGTGGCTATACAGCTTACCAATAATAAAGTGCTATTAGTCGGTTTTGGAAACACTAAAGGAATAGGTCAAAATCTTATAGAATATTTTAACAAGTTTGGAGAAATTAAATGATATATCAAGCTATTGGAATAGGGATAGTGGTAAGTTTTGCCTTCTATGAAATAGTAGGACTCTCCCCCGGGGGGATAGTGGTTCCCGGTTATATCGCCTTATTCCTAGATCAGCCAATCAGAATATTAGTAACTTTACTGGCAGCTTTTTTAACTTATTTTTTAGTAAAAATACTTTCTAATTATATCATTCTATACGGGCGGCGTAGATTTTTAGCTATGATACTTATCGGTTTCCTATTAAAATGGTTAATCGAAGAGATTATAATTACAATCCCTATTTCCGGTATCGAGCTCCGGAGCATAGGTTATATAATTCCGGGTTTGATAGCCAACGAAATGAGAAGACAGGGCATCTTCCCCACCCTTTATTCTCTGGCAATCGTTTCCATTATAGTTCGTTTAACTTTGCTGCTTTTTTATTAGTCACCTTTCTAAGGATGCTATGCATTCTATGTGACCCGTCTGAGGAAACATATCTAGGGGCAAAACTTTTTTCAATTTATAATCATTATCTTTGGTGAGATATTTTAAATCACGGGCCAAAGTTGCCGGATTACAGGATATATATATAATTTTTTTTGGTTTAACCTTTATAATCCCTTTTAAAACTTTTAAAGAACAACCCTTGCGGGGCGGTCCACTATAATAAGATGAACTTCTTCGCCGCTTCTCCTCCATCTATAGAGCCACTCTTCTTCTTTTCCGCTAAATAATTTTAAATTAGGAATACCGTTTAATTCACAATTAATTTTAGCATCCCTGACAGCGCTTTTTTCTACTTCGATACCATACACCTTTTTGGCCTGCTTGGCCGCATAGATAGAAATAGCCGCTGTTCCGCAATAAGAATCGATAACCGTCTCTTTTCCGCTTAAATTTGCATACTCTAATACTTTTTCATTTAATATTTCCGCCTGCTCCGCATTAACCTGGAAAAAAGACCGGGGCGATATTCTAAATTTAAATGGGCCGATGGCATCTTCCAAGTCAGGTTCCCCTTTTAAAAGCCTAAAATCTTTTCCCAGCAAAATCGCTTTAGGGCTCCTATTAATATTTTGATAAATAGAGGCCACCTGAGGGAATGTTCTGACTAAATCATTTAAAACCTTTTGCTCAAAACCAAGATTATATTCTTTAGTAAAAAAAACTATCATTATTTCTGCCGTACTCCTGCTCTCCCTTATTAAGACATTCCTTAAATTTCCCTCCCCGGCCTTGCTATTATAAACGGTAACTTTTTGTGAACTCAATTGGTCTTCTAAATAGCCAACCAATTTATTAATTTGCAAACTGAATAGAACACATCCGCCGGCCGGTACAAAATCATAACTGCCTGCTTTATAAAATCCTAATCGCACCCTCCCTTTTTCCTGGCTCACCTGAAAATAGCCTTTATTGCGATAACGCCAAGGACCTTTCATTCCTATGGTGGGCGAAGCTTTGATATTTTGATTGCCTATCCTGCTCAAAGCATTCTCTACTATTTCCTTTTTCATTTCTAACTGTTTTTCATAAGCTATATGCTGCAAATGACAACCTCCGCAGAGGTAATAAACGGGGCAGAGGGGCTCTGTTCTATAGGGAGAAGATGAAATAACTTCTTCTAATCGACCGCGGGCAAAACTCTTTTTTACTTCCTTAATTTTTATCTTTACTCTTTCCCCAGGAATTGCCCCGGGCACAAAGACGGCAAAATTATCAATCCTGCCTATACCTTCACCCTGATGAGAATAGCTATTTATAATAAGCTTATAATTTTCTTCTAACTGCACTGGCTTATCGTTCATTTTATCCTCCCGAGAATATTAATTTCGCTATATTTTCAGATATAATATTTAAGTATATTAATGTGTTAGTGAAAACTTTGGTAGGGTAATTAGAAAAAATAATTACCCTTATTATTTTTTCTAAACTAGCTAATCAGGCAACTACTAACCAACAAAGGATGTGATGCAATGTATAACCTGTGATAAGTATCTGTTTTTATAATTTCTGTAATTTAATCTTATTACTCATTATATATTACTTGTTACCGTATTTTATACTCGATATTGATTGCTGTTATTTATTTTACCACATCATGCTTGCTGCATATAATGCCATACCAAAGATAAATCTTTGGTGTTTACCTCCTTTAATATCACCCCTTTTTTAAGGCTAATCTTTTTTTAAAAAAATTTAAAAAATTTTTAAAAAAGTACTTGACAGATAAAATTTCATCATATATAATTGCTTATAGCAAATATTGCTAATAGCACAGAGGTTGATAATAAGATGGAGAAAAAACTAGTAGACCTGATAATCGAATTAAAAAAGGGTTGCCTGATAGATGAAGAACAAATTCGGACTCTATGCAATATCTCTTTAGCAGAATACAGGGCAGTTATGGAAATTAAGACAACAGAAAGGCTAACCTGTAATGTTTTATCTGAAAAAATGGGTTTATCTGTTTCCAGGGGAAGTAGAATAATAGATAGCTTAGTCAGAAAAGGATACTTGCTAAGAATGGAGAATCCTGAAGATAGAAGATCTTTCGTTTTATCTCTTTCCTCCAAAGGAGCGAAAATTAAAGATGATATCGAGAGGGAAAGGAATAATTGCGAAAAAAGAATCAGAGAAAAATTATCAACAAAAGAATTTGATGCAATAAAAGAAAGCTTAGAATTAGTTATTAAAATTTTTCATCAAGAATAAAATAAAGGAGGAAAGAATCGATGGAAAATAAGCAATCGCTAGAAGTAGAGGTAAATGGAAATAATTTCAAGCAGGAGGTTTTGGAATCTACCATCCCGGTATTGGTAGATTTTTGGGCACCCTGGTGTATGCCTTGCCGGATGTTAGCACCGATTATTGAAAAATTAGCGGAAGAGAATGCAGGTAAACTTAAAATATGTAAACTAAATACCGATGAGAACCAGAATATTGCAGCTCAATATGGCATCCAGGGGATACCTACTTTAATCGTCTTTAAGGAAGGCAGGGAAGTTGGCCGTACCGTAGGAGTAATGCCCAAAGAAAAGTTACAAGAAAAACTCAATCCTATTCTTTAACTTTAGCTCAACCCGGTTAAGGGAGTGGTAAAAACCAAGAATAAAAAATTAAAATTAAATTTTGGGAGGTGATATTATGGCGTTAGTACCATGGGAACCAAAAGAAACAAGACACTTAAGAAATCTTTTTGATGAATTCTTTGATTTTGAGATCATGCCTCAGAGCCGGCGTTTAAGAAAAAGGTGGTTAGAAGGAGGGGAATGGTCTCCGTCGGTTGACGTAATCGACAAAAAAGACAACATCGTGGTCAAGGCTGAACTTCCAGGAGTAGACAAAAAAGACGTAAAGATCACTATAAGTGAAAATACTCTAACTATCCGGGGAGAAAGAAAAGAAGAGAAAGAAACTAAAAAAGAAGACTATTATTGCTGTGAAAGGGCTTTTGGAAGTTATTCCAGAACTATTGCCCTCCCAGTAGAAGTGGATAAAACCAAAGCAAAGGCTTCTTACAAAAACGGGGTATTAGAGATTGTTCTCCCTAAAGTTGAAGAAGTTAAGCCAAAAGAGATAGAAATTAAACCAGAATAGTGAGAAATTACAACTAATTCACTCCCTTAACTTTAACATAAAAGTGGGCTCTAAACTTAGATTTAGTTAGAGCCCACTTTCTGATTTAAATTTAACTTTTTATTTTTTTGCTCTCAGCAAGCAGCATATTTAAATCCAATATATTTTTTTGTACCTCAATTAATTTATTTTTAATATTGTTTAATTTCTCGCTATCAGCACTACCATTATCCATGTATCCTAATCTCTGAAATGTTGGCCAGAATATTGATTTCAATTTTTCTATATTCTCCTCTATCTCTCTGAGTTCTTTGCTTCTTCTATCTATCTCTAATCTTCCTCCAGGTAAAACGCTTTCTCCTTCAATAGATAAAGTCTCTCCTAATTCTGGGATATGAGTCTTAATTTTTAATTCCTCTTCAATTTTTCTGGAAATTTCTTCAGTTGCTTCCTCTTCTCCATGAACCACAAATATTTTTTTGGGTCTATTTTTAAAACTTTTTATCCACCGTATTATTCCTTCTCTGTCGGCATGTCCCGAAAAACCCTCCAAAGAGCATATTTTAGCATTTACCTGGATTTCTTCCCCAAAAATTTTGACCACTTTCTCGCCTTCTTTTATCCTTCTGCCTAAAGTACCATTAGCTTGATAGCCGACAAATACGATGCTGGATTCTTTTCTCCATAGATTATGTTTTAGATGATGTTTTATTCTTCCGGCAGTACACATCCCGCTGGCTGAAATTATCACTTTACTTTCTTTGGAAAAATTTATCTGCTTAGATTCTTCTGCAGTACGAGTAAACTTTAAATTACGAAAATCCAAAGGGTTATTCCCTATATTTATAAGTTTTAAGGTATCTTCATCAAAACAGTCCGGATTTCTCAAAAATATCTCTGTCGCCGATACAGTTAGCGGGCTATCTACATAGACCGGGACACTTAAAAAATTCTGGTCTTCAGTTTTAATATATTCTGTATAATATTTATTCAACTCATAGATTATATCCTGGGCTCTTTCTATGGCAAAAGAAGGAATTACTACATTCCCGCCTCTTTTTACAGTAGTATTTATAATAGAGATTAGTTCTTTAGCATCATCTTCTGAAGGGTGATGCAGTTTATTCCCATAAGTCGATTCTACAATCAGATAATCTGCTTCATCGATAAGAGAAGGGTCTCTTAAAATTGGTCTATCTCGCCTTCCTAAATCTCCCGAAAATACTAACTTAGTCTCCTTATTATCTTCTTTTATCCACAACTCAATTATGGAGGACCCTAATATATGACCTGCATCTCTAAATCTTAAAGTAACTTTTTCGTTTAGTTCTATTTTTTGGTCATATAAAACCGGTGTAAAATATCTTAAACTTTCTTCCGCCTCTTTCACGGTATAAAGAGGTTCCCTTAACTTTCCTCCTGACCTTCTTCTCTTCCGATTGTCCCATTCATTCTCCATCTCTTGAATGTGTCCACTGTCGGGAAGCATAATAGAACATAGATCAGCAGTTGCCTTAGTAGTGTATATGTTCCCCTTGAAACCTTCCTTTATTAGTTTGGGTATTCTTCCGCTGTGATCCATATGAGCATGAGACAGAACCATAAAATCAATCTCTTCAGTGTTAAAGCTGAAAGGTTCGTAATTCATCCTGTTAATTGATTTACTTCCTTGAAAGAGTCCGCAATCTATTAAAAATTTAGTATTTTTAGTTTTAACTAAAAAGTTAGAACCGGTAACTATTTTGGTAGCACCTAAAAAAGATATTTTCATCTTAATTTTCCTTTCTATGAATTAGTTGTTAGTGGATAGTTGTTAGTATTAAATACAAGTTTTCAGTGACAGTTTTCGGTTATCAGTCTGTTTTATTCTATGTCATTGCGAGCTCTGATTTATCAGAGCGCGGCAATCCCCATTTGAGATTGCTTCGTCGCTAAAGCTCCTCGCAATGACAAAAATTAGTATTTATTAGCGGGTTCGATGAATCGAACCCCTACCTTAATTCAGAGACAGGCGGGCCTGCCCTCGTGAAAACGGGGGGACGCCTGTCCTACAGTTTTATGCATATCGTTAGGAGCGTATACAATACGCCTCTACTTTTTCTCTCTTGTATTTCTTAACCAGCTAACCAATTAACTAATTAACTAATCTAGAATCTCTGCTATCTTTACCCTCATTTCCTCTTTTCCGCAAACCATTTTATGCCGAATAGGCCTTTCCCTAATATCCCTAATCCCCGGCGGAATGGAAATTTGGGCTAAATCAGACATCTTCTCTATTAATTCAAAATCGTCAGATTTTCTGTACCGGCTATCTATTGACTCCATCACGCTTTTAGTAAATTTAAAAGGACTGGCCGTGGCCACAATAACTGTCTTGGTCTTATCCCCGGTTTCTTTGATATATTTTTTATATACTGCGTAAGCTACTGCGGTATGGGGATCGATCAAATATTTTGACTTCTCGAATATCTCTTTTATGCATTGACGAGATTCCTCCTGGGGGGCAAATCCGCCATAAAAATCCTTTAATTTTTTCTTCATTGCGGGTTTTATCCGATAAAAGCCCTTCTCCCTTAAAGAGTTTAATAACCTTTTTACCTGTTTAGCATCCCTTTCGCTTATCGCCCATAGCAATCTTTCCAGATTACTGGATACCAGGATATCCATCGAAGGAGAAATGGTCATTACTAATTTTCTCCGTTTATCGTAGACTCCGGTATTAAAAAAATCTGCTAATACCTTATTTTCATTGGAAGCACAGATTAATTTATTCACCGGCAATCCCATCTCTTTGGCATAATAGGCGGCTAAAATATCTCCGAAGTTACCGGTAGGAACAGCAACATTTATCTTTTCACTGTTCTTGATTTCGCCTTCGCCTAACATATTCAAATAAGCATAAAAGTAATATACTATTTGGGGAATTAGGCGACCTATGTTTATAGAATTTGCCGAAGAAAAGATATAGTTCTTCTCTTTTATCTTTTTATTAAAGACCGGGTCTTCAAATATTTCCTTTACCCCTCTCTGGGCATCATCAAAATTTCCTTTTACGTCTACCACGTAAGTGTTCGCCCCTTCCTGGGTGAGCATCTGTCTTTCTTGTATCTTGCTGACCCCTTTATAAGGGAAAAATACTATTATTTTGGTCCCTTCTACATTAGCAAAACCTTGAAGGGCAGCTTTCCCAGTATCACCGGAAGTAGCGGTTAAAATAACTATTTCCTGGCTAAGATTTAATTTCTGGGCAGCTTTTTTTAAAAGATGCGGGAGCAGGGACAAAGCCATATCCTTAAAAGCCAGGGTTGGGCCATGATAAAGCTCTAAAAAATATACTCCCATCTTTTTGCTTAAGGGAGCAATAATCTCGGTATCAAATTTATTATCATAGGCTTTGTTTATACAATCTTTTAGCTCGTCTTGATAATAATCAGTAAAAAATCCCTTCATTATCAAAAAGGCTAATTCTTTATAATCAATACTTTTTAATTTATATATATACTTGTCTGCCTGAGGAATGCTCTCGGGGACAAATAATCCTCCATCATTGGCAATACCTTTAATAATTGCCTCTGTGGATAAGACTCTCTTCTTGTCCCCTCGGGTACTCTGGTAATAAAGGTTTTTTTCTTCCATATTCTCACCATAATAATTAGTTAGTTAGTTAACTGGTTTATTAATTCACCGATTAGCCAATTGCCCAATTTACTAATTAAATTAGTCATTATTGAATAGTGATCAGTATATCGTATTGCAGATCGTGCGAAAAAAATTAGAATTCAAAAAACGCAAAACCATATTATGATAAAAATTCTGTATATATTTTTAAGTTTTTTGTAGGGGGCAGAATTTATCCGCCCCGGGTTATTTGGTAATTTTTAAGGCGGGTTCGATGAATCGAACCTTAACTAAAAGACATCCGAGAACGTATTCCAAAGTTTTATCTCGTATCTTAATCTTGTAACTAGCTAACCAATTAACCAATCCTAAACGAGATACGTACTTGCTATAAGCTATATCTACATACTATTTACTAATTTTTCTACACGCTAAACGCTATACGCTCTATGCTATTCCTTACAGATAGCGTCGCATTTCTTCTCCTATTACTCTGCCATAAAGCTCTATGTAGGGTTTTACCGGATTAGATAAAATCTTAGGAAAGAGGACTTCTTCTATCTGGAAAAAACCGACCGACTCAGTCATCTCTACAATTATTCTAATCGGCTTCTCTTCCCCTTTCACAATTTCTACGTTTTGGATGGAATTAGCCGAATACTTGTGAATATCTCCTACTTTAGGAGTGCGTGATAAGAGAAAAATTATCCGTGCCCTACCTTTTTCCATATCACACCCGTCTCCGATTGATACCAACCCGGCTTCCAAGGAATGGATAGCCTGTGTAGCCATATGTCCTGCAATACCTTCAACAATTAATGAACGAATTATGGTCTTCTTTTCTATGTCCTCAGCAAAAACCTTGCTTAATGTCCTTTCAATAATCGGCATAGCCAGAATAACCCCTAAAACTTCATGATTGTCTCGGTTTACCGACATACCAACATCGTGTAACAAAGATGATATCAATACCGCCACTTTACTGTCTTCTGCAGTGCCAATCTTTTCTTCTTCTATACTAAATTTAATTCCTGCTTTACTTAAAATATCAAACATGATTAAAGCATTTTGGGCGGTTTTTCGCATATGTACCGGTCCGTGATCATTATAACCTAACCTTTTTATGGAAACTACATTGGCATAATTCTGTAAGGATTGTGCTTCTTGATCATTAAAAACAAAAGAAGCAGCTAGAGCCGGTTTCCCGCTCAACATTGCCAATATTTTATTTTCTATCTCTATCTCTTTGGGTGACTTTCTCATTTTCGCTCCCCCCTTCGTCTATAATCTGTGTAATCTTTATAGATACTTCTTAACTATGCTCGAACCATTACCAGAGCGAGAGCGCTCAAAGAAATGATTATTAAAGGCAGGATTAACATTTTATATATTTTCCCCAAATCTGCTTTAAAGTAATTTCTGGTTACTACTAAACACAGATGCACAGGAGAACTCATTACTCCTACAAAACCACCGGTAAAGGCTAACATAGCATAATATAGATTTGGTTCTCCTTGAACAATTATTGGTAGAAGAACCGGTAAACCTATCCCTACTGCTGCAGGAGTTAGGCCGGTCATCATCCCGATAAAAAAAGGAATAATAAATAAAACAATAAAAGGGTGAATTCCTAATTTAGTAAATACCTCCGGGATTATCTCTACCCCTCCCGAAACCTGGAGTGTTCTTTTAAAAATCATAATACTGGCGATTAAAATCACCACACTTAAGTCTATATCATCTCTAATAATTTCCTTTATTATTCTTAGGGTTAATTTTTTAATATTTATAAAAAGTAATAACAAAATCACTATTACTAAAGAAAGTAGTAGGTCTATTTTAACCCCCAGCACTAAAATTATAATAAACAGAATAGGCCAGACGCCCAAAAAGAATTTTTTTAAATTGAGAAAAATGTCCTTTTTGCTTATAATGCCGTTGTCTTTTTTTAAGTTTTTATATTCCCAAATAAAGCCTACTATTACCGCTGTAACGGTCAAGGGAATTTGAACCAGGATAACTTCTCGAATTTCTACCTTTAACAAGCCGGTAAATAATATAATACCCGGAAATAGAGGCCAGACAAATTCCCAAATGTGACGAAACCAATAATTTACAAAGGTCTCCTCTTCGGGGGTGAGTCCTACCCGGCCTCCTACCTCTTTAACCATAGGAGCAGAAAACATCGCCCCGGCAGGCATAGGAATCAAACCTAATAAAGCCGGGATAAAAGCCAATATAAGCCTATAATCTTTAACCAGCCCCTGAAGGGAATCAGCTAAATCTCTTAAGCTTTCTACCTTTCTTAAAACACCGCTTAGAACATAAACCAGTACAACTATCCCGATTAAATTTAAAGTAGTCGGGTCAATCAAGCCCAAAACAAAATTATTCCCTATTTGAATCGGGCTTAAATTAAAAAACACTCCTATTAATAGGGAAGCCAACAGCATAACATATTCTAAATTCCATTTCTTTTTTATCAAGAGAATAATTACTGCAATTACTGCTAATAATTTTATAATTTCTGTCACTTTTATTTCACCAATTTATTCTTTCTGTGATTTATTTTTCTGTTTCTTTCTGCTTTTCCTCTTTTTCTTTTTTTTCCTTTCTTGGTTTCTTTATTTCTTCTTTAAATTTAATTCCCTGAACATTAACATTAACTTTAAGAACTTCTAAGCCGGTCATGGAACAGACAGCATCTTTTACTCTACGCTGTACCTCTTCAGCTACTTTAAAAATCCCTACTTCGTAAGCTGTAATAATAGGGATAGTAATTGCTGCTTCTCCTGTTTTCATCCACACTTCCACACCTTTAGCTAGGTCCTTCCTGGACAATGCATTAGTCGATTTACTTCTATACCCGCCGGTGATACCGACCACACCTTCAGTTTTTATAGTTTCCAGGGCAGCAATTATAGCTACCACTTCTTTGGAAACCGTTATATTCCCTAATTCCTGTTCTTGGGGATTACCTTTAACAACCTGATTATCTGATATTTTAATCACCACCCTTTTAAAAAATTTATTTAAACTATTTTTTTGTCTTCATAAAATATTTTATCTATGTGTATCTTGATTTCTTTTGTTTCTATCCCGCTTGTTTCTAAAATATATTCTCTTACCTTTCGTTGAATTTTCTCTGAAAGTTCCGGAATACTTACATCTTGCTTAACAAAAAGATGAATATCTATATTTATTCCCCCGGACTTTAAAATATTAACCTCTGGCCTTGTTTCCGTAATCTCTTCCATCCCTTTAACCACTTTTAAGACCAAACGCTTTATAGACCCGATAGAAATTTTAATTTCCCCAAATGAAGTCTTTTGAACTACAGATAAATTTCCCTTATTAATTTGGGCTTTTTGCCAGATTAAATAAATAGCTAAAAAAATTAATAAAGCCCCTACTAAACCCAAGATGATCTGGTTGAAGAAATTAGAGTAAATCCAATAATTTGTTTTAAAGAAAAAACTTTCTAAGGAAAATAATCTTAAAGAAAGAGCCAAAAAAATTCCGGAGATAAAAACTACAACTACTAAAAACAGAACAAAAATTAAATTATTAAAACTTTCTTTACTCATTTTAAACCATCCTTTCTTTTTTTTGCCTATACCTTACAGTATTAGGGTTTAGCGTAGAGTTTGAAAGCAAAAATGAAAAGTGTAAAACACAAAACTATAACTTATAATTCAAAATTAAAGAAAAGGTTTTAACTTTCGCATAATGATTTTTTACTCTTAACTTGACTTTTTAATTTTATCTTGAACTTAAAACCAAGAACCGAAAACCGATAACCGAAAACCTGTATTTAATATTAACAACAAATTTAATCGGGCAATTGGCCAATTCAATAATCTTGTCTCTTGTTTTTTCTCTATATTTCCTTAGCTAACGACTAACGACTTTCTTTATCTTTCTTTTAATAACAGATCAATGATTCTCCGTAAATCTTCTTTGCTATAAAATTCTATACTTATCTTCCCTTTCTTACCGTCAAAAAATATGCTTATCTTAGTCCCTAAAATATCTCTTAATTTTCCCTCTACTTCAGGGAAGCGTTCAATGGTGATATTCTTAACTTCAAATTTCCTTTTTTGCACTTTCCCGATATTTTTAATCAGGCGTTCGGTATCTCTTACCGATAAATCATTAGTCATTATCCTATCACACACCGCTTTTTGCATTTCTTCATCTTCTATGCTTAATAACAATTTAGCATGACCGAAAGATATTTTCCCTTCAGAAATATTTTTTTGTATCTCCAGGTCCAATTTTAACAGCCGGATAGTGTTGGCGACCAAAGCCCTGCTCTTTCCGGTTGCCTCTGCTAATTCTTGCTGGGTAAGATTAAACTCCTCTATCAATCTTTTAAAGGCATTTGCCTGTTCAATAGGATTAAGATCTTCTCTTTGAATATTTTCCACCAGGGCAATTTCTAAACTTTTTTCATTGTTAAAGGTTTTAATAATTGCCGGTATCTTCTTTAACCCTATCTCTTTGGCAGCCTTCAGCCTCCGCTCTCCGGCAACTATTTCATATCCGTTAGCCATTTTTCTTACAACAATTGGTTGAATTATTCCGTGTTTTTTAATTGACTCTTTCAGTTCTTCCATTTTTTCTTTATCGAAATTTTTACGGGGTTGAAAAAGGTTAGGGGTTAAACTTTCTGTATCCATCTCGATTACAAATTCTTTTTCTTTGTGTTCAGCTTTAGGTATAAGGGCTTCTAGCCCTTTCCCTAATCCTCTTTTACTCATTTGATATCACCTCTCGGGCTAATTTTTTATAAGCCATTGCCCCTTTGGATTTTGCGTCATACAAAACAACGGGCTTGCCGTAGCTGGGGGCTTCGCTCACTCTGACATTTCGCGGAACGACTGCTTTAAATATCTTTCCTTCAAAATATTTTTTAACTTCCTCAACAACATCGCGGGAAAGATTTGTGCGGCTATCATACATAGTCAGTAGAATCCCTTCAATTTCTAAAGATGAATTTAGATTTTCTCTGACCAGATTTATAGTATTTAATAATTGCCCAATGCCTTCTAAAGCATAATACTCACACTGAATGGGAATAATAACCGCATCAGCGGCAGTAAGAGAATTTAAGGTTAAAAGGGCCAAAGAAGGTGGGCAATCAATAATTACATAATCGTAATCATCTTTAATTGGTTTAATTGCGTGTTTTAATTTGTTTTCCCGAGAGATATAATTTACTAATTCTATTTCCGCCCCGGCTAATTGAATGGTGGAAGGCAGAATATCTAAATTCTTCAGCTGAGTCGGTAAAATAATTTCTTTTATGGGGACTTGATTAATCAAAACATCGTAAATACATCTTTTAACTTTTGATTTATCCAAGCCCATACCAGTGCTGGCATTCCCCTGGGGATCTATGTCGATCAATAAAGTTTTTCTTTTATGTAAGGCCATCGAAGTACTTAGGTTTACTGCAGTGGTGGTTTTACCTACTCCGCCTTTTTGGTTGGTGATTGCCAGGACTTTGGTCATAGATATTCTCCTAAAATGATTACACCGATTATAAATTAGTCGTTAGTATTAAATACAATTTTTCAACTTTCAGCATGCAGCTAAAAATTTAAAACTAAATAAGTTATAGTTTTACGTTTTGCGCTTTTCGTTTTTTGTTTTTTGTTTTCAAACTCTACTCTAAGCGCTGAACGCTAATTCTCTTACCCAATTACCAGCTAACCAAGTAACTGACTAACGAATCAAGATATACAATTAAATTATGATTATTTATATAAACACCAGATTGCACAGATATTACAGATAGAACATTTGTTCATGATAATTAATGTTCCACGTGGAACGCTTGCCTATTAATACAGGTTTACAGTTTTCAGCATACAACTAAAAAGTTAAAGTGAAAAGCGAAAAACCATAATTGTTATTCAAGAATTCAGGAGCCAGTAGTCAGAAGAATATAATCTCATAATTATAAATAATTCTGAATACTGAATTCTGGCTCCTGGCTCCTGGCTTCTATTCTCTTAACGAAATACGATTCACAAGATACGAGATACAAATTTAGTTTTGCGTTTTTAGTTTTTCTTTTTTTACTTTTTATAATATATAACTTATATTATCAAAAATATTTCAAAATTACAAAGGTCTTTTTTGGGGTAAACCTACTTTTCTAGGGTATTCTGAAGGAGTATCTTTTATTTTCTTAATTACTAGAAGATATCTTTCCTGATTTATAAAAGGAATCCGAACGCTTTCCACTCCAATCAACTCTCCACCTAAAACCTGAACTGCCTTAAGACTTTTCTCTGCTTCTTCCCTATATGACCTTCCTTTCTGAGCTATAAACAATCCCCCCACTCTCACCAAAGGAAGGCAATATTCGCTAAGAACGTTTAAGCGGGCTACTGCTCTGGATATGGCTATATCATATTTCTCCCGGTGATCTGTGTCTTTCCCGAAAGTTTCTGTTCTGCCATTAAGTATCTCAACTTGCTGAAAGTTCATTTCCTCTGTTGCCTTTTCCAGAAACATGGTCTTCTTCTTTCTTGCTTCCAGGAGAGATAATCTAATCGAAGGGCATATTATTTTAATCGGCATGCCTGGGAAACCTGCTCCTGTTCCCACGTCAATAACGCTTATTTCTTCTGTATCAATATATTTATTAATAAGTTTTATACAACTAATAGAATCTATGAAGTGCTTAATAATTATTTCCCGGGGTGTTTTTAAAGAAGTTAAATTTATTTTTTGATTCCATTGGACCAGTAACTCTAAAAATTGGGAAAATTTTTTAATCTGCTCTTTATGGAGACTAATTCCCATTTTTTGGGCACCGTCTATTAAAATATTTTCATCGTCTTTTAACAAAAAAACTCTCCTCTTTTTGTTTTGTTAATTAGTTAGTACAATCAGACACGACACGCAATACCTCTACACTGATCTGGTATTAATTTTTTAACTAGACAACCAGATAACTAATTAACCAGCTAACTAAATACCGAGATACGAATTATCTTTCTGTCTTCTGTTTTCTGAATTTTTTCTTCTTTCTTAACTATACGCTAAATGCTGTACACTAATTATCTTAACTAGCTAACCAGGTAACCAACTAACTAGCTAACTAATTTAACTTTTCCACAATTTATCCACATAAATGAAATAATAGTAAATATTGTGATTCAAACCCATTTTAATTCAAAGATTAAAAACTACAATTAAAAACTTTTTTTAATTGGTAAAATCCTAATCCGTTGCTAAAAATATGATAATTAAACATTTTACATAATTTATTTTTTGACTTATTTTTTGTGCGGATATCTAATTTAATTGAGGAAATAGTGTAAAAGTTTTAATTCTAACTAATTTAAAGTTTTCCACAGTTTATTCACACTTGGTTTTTAAAATGTTCCACGTGGAACATTGCCTCTTTAAGAAAAACCTTTTTACCGTATTATGCAAAATTAATCTATTATTTTCCGATACAAAAACGAGAAAATATATCATTAACTATTTCATCGCTTATAGAATCCCCGGTTATTTCCCCCAAAGAATCAAGGGCATCTCTTAAGTCGATAGTTAAAAAATCATATGCTCTTTTATCCTTCAATCCTGCCAATACATTTTCTAACGCGTGTTTTGCTCTGTTTAATTGGTTTGCCTGCCTCACATTATTTATAACTACTCCGTTTTCTGGTATTACTAACCCCTCCATAACTGCCTTTACCAGCTTTTCTTCTAACTCTTCTATACCAATCTTTTCTTCTAAAGACATCTTTATGCTATCTTTAACATTTAAAAGATCAAACAACTTCTCTCTATCAATCTTTTCACTCAAATCTATCTTATTTTCAATTACTATAACCTTTTTACTTTCATTTTTTTCTTTATTTACCTCTTTAATTACTTCTTTGTCTTCTGAAGATAAGGGAACACTTACATCAAACATAGCCAAAATTAGTTTAGCCTCTCTTAAATGTTTCATCATTTTTTTAATACTTATTTTTTCTATAACATTTTCTGGATTTTTGAGCCCGGCGGTATCTATAATTTTAAAAGCTATCCCTTTTATATTAATTAACTCTTCAATAGTATCTCTGGTTGTTCCCGGAATATGGGTAACAATAGCCCGATTTTCTCTTAATAAAATATTGAAAAGGCTGGATTTCCCTACATTAGCCTTGCCAACTATCAGAGTATTTATCCCTTCTTTGAGTATTTTCCCGTAATCCAGAGTCTCTATGAGAGAATTAACCTCTTTTAAAATATAACTTATATTATCTTCGACATTTTTCGGGCTTATCTCTTTAATGTCCTGTTCGGGAAAATCCATAGGGGCTTCAATCTCTGCGGAAATCCTTATCAACCTATTCCTCAAATCTGCAATCTTCTTCCTCAGGCTCCCGCCTAATTGGGCCAACGAAGAACTTAAACTCCTCTCGGTTTTGGCCTGAATAAGGTCAATTACTGCTTCAGCCTGGCTTAAATCAATCCTGCCATTTAAAAAGGCTCTTTTAGTAAATTCTCCCGGTTCAGCCATTCTTGCCCCACAATTAATCACTGTTTCCAGAACTTTCCTGAGAGAGAGTATCCCCCCATGACAATTAAATTCTACGGTGTCTTCCCGGGTATAAGTTTGGGGTTTTTTCATTAAAACTAAAATAACCTCATCAATTTTCTCCCCGCTTTCCGGATCTATTACAAATCCGTAATGAACGGTATGGCTGAAGAAACTTTTAATCTTTGTTTTATTTAAATTTTTATCTCTAAATACCTCCTGGGCTATTTCTAATGCTTTTGGGCCGCTTATTCTGACAATGCCGATTCCGCTCTCCCCAATTGGGGTAGAAATAGCAGCAATGGTATCATTTTCCCAAAATTTCATAGGTATTCTCCTAAATTAGTCGTTAGTATTAAATACAAGTTTTTAGATTTTAGATTAAAGAAAAGAAATTAGTTTATAGTCTTATATGTGTTGTTGAGAGCGAATGCAATACGACCGTAACTTTTCTTATTAACTCGTAATTTGCAACCTAAAACTTTATTGCATGATTGATCTGTCGGTCAAATTATGTAATATGTAATGTGTAACAAGTAACCTGTTTTTATGAATTCAGAAATATAATCTTATTACTCATTACAAGTTACTTATCACTGTATTTCTATCCGCTATATCTCGAGATACGAGATACGAATTTGACTCCTGGCTTCTTTCATCTTTGTTTCTTCACTATATACGATATACGATATACGAAAACAAGCATAAAAAGATTAATATTCATCCTGGGGACAATATCTAACTTTTTATGCTTGTTGATAATTCTTTATTATTTTTCTGTATTGTTTTCGTTTTCTTTTGGGGTTATAATAACTCTTCTAAAAGGTTCTGTTCCTTCACTATAAGTGCTCAGCAGGGGTTCCTCCTGTAAAACAAGATGAACAATTCTTCTTTCCACCGCATTCATATAACAAAGAGCAATCTTTTTTCCTGTTTTTTTCACTATTTCTGCTTTTTCACGAGAATATTTGGAAACAATATCTTCTCTTCTTTCCTTATAACCTTCTATATCAACTATTATTTTTTTTCGTTCAGATTCTTCGATTTCTTTATTAGCAATAATGTTAACAATATATTGAAGGGCATCAAGGGTATGCCCATGTCTTCCAATTAATACTCCGGGGTTAGAAGTTTTTATTCCTAAAACAATTGTGTCAACCTCTTCATTATTAATTATCTGTATTTCTCCGTCCTCTATAATAAAATTTATTATTTTTTCCAGGATTGTTTGAGCTTTTTTTTGAAAACTTAATTCAAAGTCATTAATATTCCCCAAATCTATCTCCTCTTTTGTATTTAATCATAGATTTAAAGCACTGCTGTAATGCAGCTAGATAAAATATTTAACTAACTTATCTTGCATTTTGTATTTGTAACCAACGACTAATTTATCTTCTTTTGCCTTTTTTATATTTTTTTTTGCCTTTTTTATATTTTTTGGTTTTTGTCTTGTGTCCAGAAGGGGTTCCCCCGTCTGTTCCTTCATATCCCGGAATCCAGGATTCTTCTTTAGGGGCTACCGGTTTTTCCGGTTTTTTATCAGTTGGCTCCTCTTTTTTGTCCAAAACAACTTTTTTTGGGGCTTCAACTGTTGTAGGTACTTGCTTATTAATCAGATACTGCTGCCCGATCCCTAAAAGGGTAGAGGTAAACCAGTACAGGGTCAAGCCGGAAGGCAGGCTGAAACTCATAAAACCGATCATTAAAGGCATCATAATAGTCATCATCTTCTGGGTCTGTTCAGCAGATCCTCCGTCTTTGCCAGTACTAGTAGTGGAGGTCATCTTCTGTTGTAGATACATTGAGCCGGCTACTAAAAGGGGCATTATGCCAAGGGAATGTATTCCAAAAATTCCATTACCCGGCAATTGAATTAGTTGTTCAGGGGCAGCCAACCCTGCAACAACTTTAGGGATACCGTCAACTATAATTTCCACCTGGTTGGGTATCCATAAAAATCCCCCGGCTATTTTGCCGGCACTATCTAAATATTCAAATTTTCTCAAGGCCTGAAAGAGTAAAATCAATATAGGCATTTGAATTAATAAAGGTAGACACCCGCTTAAAGGATTAATTTTATATTCCTTATATAATTTCATCAATTCTTGATTTAATCTTTCTTTGTCATTTTTATATTTTTCCTGCACCTCTTTCATTAAAGGTTGAATTACCTGCATCTCTCTGGTAGAGACCATCTGTTTTTGCATTAAGGGATATAAGGCTACCCTAATAAGAATGGTCATCAAAATAATAGCGATACCGTAGTTGTGGGTAAAGCTATAAAAAAATACTATTATACTGGCGAAAATATCGCCTAAAGAGTTCCATAAACTTCCCAAATATTTTTCTCCTTTATCTTTTTGTTTTTGTTTTTCTTTCTTTTATTTTTATTTTATTTATGTTATCGTACTGTATTTTATTTTTATTTCACTTTTTATGTGCACAAGCTCCTGAAAAATCGGGAAGGGGATCATAGCCGCCCGGATTAAAGGGGTGGCAGCGCGATATTCTCCTCATAGAAAGCCATAGGCCTTTTAAAAGGCCATATTTCTCCAGAGCCTGTGTGGCATATTCGGAACAAGTGGGATAAAACCTACAGGTGGCAGGCTTTAAAGGGGATATGTATTTTTGATAAAAACTTATCAGTAAAATAATTATTTTATTCATAAAATCTCTAATGAAATTCTATTACTTTTTCTTTTCTTTAAGAAAGAGCGTAGATTTTCTTTATATTTATATTAGTTTAAATCTCCTGTTTGCTGCTCTTTTTTTATAAAAACAGTTTTCCTCTATAAAAAAGGTTTTCCAAATCATGACATATCTCAAAATAGTCTGATTCCTTAATATTATTTTTGGCAAGTACAATTATATCATATCCTGGAGATAATTTCTTGTTTATCAGCCGGAATGCTTCTCTTAACCGTCTCTTTATCTTGTTTCTAACTACTGCTTTGCCTGTCTCTTTTTTTATTATTATCCCAGGCCTGTTAAAATTGTAATCGTTTTTTAAAATAAATATTATTAAATTTTTACCTTCAGTTCTTCTGCCTTCCGAGAAAATCTTCCTAAATTCACTGGTTTTTGATAATTTTCTTTTTATAAAAATTCCTCTTCTGTTTATAAAATTAATTATCCGGATACCGTAAGGCGCTTGCGCCCTTTTAAACGCCTTCTCTTTAATACCAAACGGCCGGCTTTAGTGCTCATTCTTTGGCGAAATCCATGTACTTTCAGTTTTTTTCTGGTATTTGGTTGATAAGTCCGCTTCATTTAACTAGTTCTCTCCTTATTTGTTAAAATGTATAATTTAAAATTCAATGAAAATTATATCTTTAATACCCTCTAAATGTCAAGCTTATGAGGAAAGTATCGAGTATGTGGAAAAATATTTTTGCTTAATAAAAATATTTTTGCTATTATAAGTACAAAATAAATTGCTTTTTTACCCGAGTTGTCCACAAATGTTAATAAACTGTTAATAACTTCTTTAAGTCCTTTACTTTTGGCTATTTAGTAATCTATAAATAAAGTATTAAAGTTTATTTTTTCGAGGAAAATGTTAAAATTTAATAAAAAAATTCTCCTGGAGTTTTCCACAGCCAACTGTTAACTTTGGGGAAAATTCATAAAACCCTCATAACTTATAGGTTTTCGTAAATAATTTATAGTTTGATAATCATTTTTCACTCTATAAAACTTTTATAATCAAATTCAGACAAAAAAATATTTAATTGTACGGAAAGGTGTATATATATGGAGTTTGCAGAGATTGAAGAACTGTGGAATAAAATTTTAGAAGTAATTAAAAAAGAATTAAGCCCCCAGGCTTATAATAGTTGGTTCAGCCAAACAAAAATTGTAAAGTTCGGCGAAAACGAGTTGATAATTTCTGCCCCCGGCGACTTTTGCAAAGACTGGTTGGAAAAACACTATACCGGCTTTATTAAAGATATTTTTAAAAGGACGCTCGGCTCAGATAACAATTTAAAAATAGAATTTAGAGCAGCTAATCAAAATTTTTCCGCGCCTGCTCGCTCTACCCCTCATCCTAAAAAGAACATAAAAAAAACAGAGCCTTTTTTAAAAGACAATAAACTTACTCTAACCCCAAAATACACTTTCGATAATTTTGTAGTGGGGGATGATAATCGCTTTGCCCACGCTGCCTGTCTTGCAGTAGCTCAATCTCCCTCTAAATCTTACAACCCTTTATTTATATATGGGGGAGTGGGTCTGGGTAAAACTCATTTAATGCAAGCCATTGGTAGGTATATTAAGGAACATAACAATAAAATTAAAGTTTTATATATATCTTCGGAAAAATTCACTAACGAGATGATTGATTCTATAAGAGATGACCGCACTGTCGCCTTTCGTGATAAATACCGCAGTGTAGATATTTTATTAATTGATGATATACAGTTTTTAGCCGGGAAAGAGAGAACCCAGGAAGAATTTTTTCATACTTTTAATACTTTATATGATTCTAATAAACAGATAGTAATCACCAGTGACCGTCCCCCGAAAGATATCCCCACTTTAGAAAATCGCTTAATCTCCCGCTTTGAATGGGGATTAATAACTGATATCCAACCTCCTGATTTTGAAACCCGCATTGCCATTTTAAGAAAAAAGGCCCAGTCGGAAAATTTAAATGTGCCTGCTGAAGTAATCGACTTTATCGCCGAGAAGATTCCTTCTAATATCAGACAATTAGAAGGGGCCTTAACTAAATTAGTTGCCTTTTCTACTTTCACTAAAAAGGAATTATCTGTTTCTTTAGCCCAGAATATATTAAAAGATATTATCCCTTTAGAAAATAAAAAGGTTTCTATTAATCAAATTCAAAAAACAGTCTCAGATTATTATAATATTAAAGTTAATTCTTTATTGTCTAAAAAAAGGACTAAAGATGTTGTTTTAGCCAGACAGGTGGCTATTTATCTCTCCCGGGAATTAACCGATCTATCTCTAACTTCAATCGGGGAAGTCTTTGGTAGAAGAGACCATACCACCATTATTCATTCTTATATTAAAATTAAGAATAAAATTAAAAAAGATAAGGGTTTTAAAAATATCATAGATAATTTAACTTTGGATATTAAAAAAAGTTAATTGTTAATAACCTTTTAATAATATGTTTAAAACTTTTAGTTGTTAGATATTATTTTTAATTAAAAATAAAAAATGGGGATTTTGTTAATATCTAAAAATTTTATCCCTAATTTTATCCACAGGGTATTTATAATAAAATATTAGGGTTTATTTTTTCTTTCCCCAGTTTCAACAATACTATTAATAATAATACTATCTTTTTATTTAATCATTTAGAGTAAAGGAGTAAAAATATGAAAATTATCTGTTCCCAAGAAAGTTTATTACACGGAATCCAAACAGTACAAAAGGGAATATCCAGCAGAATTGGATTACCTATCTACAACGGAATACTTTTTGAAGCGAATGAGGACAATAAAGTCCATCTATTCGCTACCGATTTAGAAATTGGGATAGACTGTTATATTCCTGCCCAGGTTATTGAGACTGGTTCTACAGTTATCCCCAGCAGAATAATAAGTGAATTAATTAAAAAGTTTCCTGAAGGAAAAATAGAGATAGAATGCACAAATAATAACATAACTACCGTTACAGAAAATAACTCTAATTATAAAATTTTAGGTTTTTCCGCAGAAGAATTTTCTAATTTTCCGGAAATAAAGATGAAAGCTAAAATTAAATTGAATCAAAAATTATTTAAAGAGACCATTCAGCAGGTTATATTTTCCACCTCCCGCGATGAAAGTAAAACTTTTTTAAACGGAGCCCTATTTAAAATAATAGATAATAAGATTGAGGTAGTTACTACCGATAGTCACAGACTATCTCTTAAAAATATTAAGGTAATAAATATAGAAAAAACAACAACAGATGAAGAAATAGAAGTTATAATTCCTTATCGGGCTCTATCAGAATTGTCCAGACTTCTTTTAGATAATGAGGAAGTATTTGTGGAAATCAGATTTGGGGAAAAACAGATAATGTTTATTTTATTTCCTGATGGTCAGAAGAACAGTATAAGAATATATTCTCGGTTAATAGAAGGGCAATTTCCTGATTATAACCAGATTATTCCAGATTCTTTTAAAACCGAAATGAAAATAAACACTGAGGAATTTAGGGATAAAATGGAAAGAATTGCCCTTTTTGTAAGGGAAGATTTAAAAACAGTAAAGGTGGAAGTAGCCAACAAAGAAAATAGTCAAAAAGAGGAAAGATGTGAAATAATTTTGAAAGCAGAAAGTCCGAGCACCGGAGAAGCTTCTGAAAAGATTTCCTGTTTAAAAAAGGGAGAAGATATTACTATAACCCTTAACACTGATTATATTTTAGATGTATTAAAGATAATAAAAAAAGAAAATACTATAATAAAACTAAACGATCCGCTTAATCCGGCAATTATTACTCCGGATGAAGACAAAAACTATATTTATATTTTAATGCCGGTAAGGGTAGAGTAACTATACAATATTTCTTCTTTACGATATACTATACGTAATATATAAACACAGAAGAGGAAGGGAAGAAATTTGTATTTTAAAAAAGTAAGATTGAAAAACTACAGAAATTTTTCTAACCTATCCATAGAGTTTGATTCCAATCTTAATATTTTTATCGGAAATAACGCCCAGGGCAAGACTAACTTATTAGAAGGGATAAACTTAATAGTAAAAGGAGGCTCTTACAGAACAAAAGAGGATAAAGAAGTAATAAATTGGAATAGTGAAAGTGCTTATCTGTTTGGAGAGATTAATAAAGACGATGAAAATATCCAAGTAGCTTTAGCTTTAGAGAAAAAACCGGAAGATTTTTATAAAAATAAACTGATTAAAACAATAAAAATAAACCAAAATATTCAGAAAAAAGTTGCTTTAAATAAAGAATTTAAAGGAGTAGTGTTTTCTCCTGAGCACCTGCAGATAATAAAGGGCGCTCCTTCTTTAAGAAGAAAATTTTTAGATGAACAGATATCCCAAATTTACCCCCTGTATTATAAATATCTTTCAGAATATTATAGAATTTTAGGACACCGCAACAATATATTAAAGAAAGAAATTAATCAAAAAAAGAAGAAAGAACAACTCCTTATATGGAATCCTCGGCTGATAGAGAGGGGATCTTTTTTAATTTTAACAAGAATTAAATTTATAAAAAAGATAAACCGCCTGGCTCATAAATTTCATCAAAAAATTACCAAAGAAAAAGAAAATATAGAACTAACCTACCAAAGCAATATATTGAAAGACCAAGAAGAAAACATTTCTTTGATAAACAAAGAATTTAAAAATAAATTAGAAGAATACGGAGAGAAAGAGATAGAACAGAGGGCTACTTTGCTCGGCCCCCACCGGGATGATTTTTCGATATATATCAACGGGTTTAATGTCGCTTCTTACGGCTCACAAGGCCAGCAACGAACAGCTGTTTTATCTTTAAAATTATCCGAATTAGAACTAATTAAGGAAAAAGAGGGGGTCTACCCTATATTTTTTTTAGATGATGTTATGTCAGAATTAGATGAAGACAGAAGGCATTTCTTATTAGGATTAATTATTGACAAAAAGGTCCAGACTTTTATTACCAGTATAAATCTGGATTATTTTAATAGTAATATCAAAGAAAAAGGCAGGATATTTAAAATTGAAGAGGGGAAGATAATTAATTTATGAAAAAGAAAGACATAATTCCCTTTAAAACAGCCTTAGAAAAATTTTTAAAAGAGAAAAAGTGGAGCAAAAAGATAAAAGGGTATCAAATAATTAGCAATTGGGAGAATCTGGCAGGTAAGGAGATTGCTCAATCTTCCCAGCCGATTAAAATAGAGGACAAGTGCCTTTTTTTAGCTGTAAAAAGCAATGTTTGGGCCAATGAACTAAATTTAAGAAAAGGAGAGCTTATTGAAAAAATCAACCTGGAGGCGGGGGAAAAAATAATTTCTAACATCCTGTTTAAGGTCCGAAGGCCTCAGTTTAAAGACAGTTAAAAAGAGGCGCAAGGGATGTAAAAATAAAGGAAATTTTGACATAAGTATCAAGATATAGTAAAATTAAGTAGGTTTTTAAATAGTAAATTGAATCCCCAAACAAACTATAAGATAAAAATAAAGACCGTAGCGGCAAGCTGCGGTTTCATTTTGATAGGAGTTTATACTATTGCCAAAAGGAAAAAAGAAAACTAAGAATATAGACAATCAATACACTGCCAAACAGATACAGGTCTTAGAGGGGTTAGAGGCAGTCAGAAAAAGACCCAGTATGTATATCGGGAGTACTTCAAGTAGGGGACTTCATCACCTTTTAGATGAGGTGGTAGACAACAGCATTGATGAAGCGATGGCCGGCTATTGTAAAAAGATAGAAGTGGTTATCCACCCCGATAATAGTGTTACCGTAACCGATGACGGGCGTGGAATCCCGGTTGACATTCACAAAGAAACCAAGTTGCCGGCGGTAACCATAGTGTTGACCAAACTTCATGCCGGCGGTAAGTTTGGAGGAAGCGGATACCGGGTCACCGGCGGACTGCATGGAGTAGGTATTTCAGTTGTAAATGCTCTTTCGGAATGGCTGGAAGTAGAAGTAACCCGAGATAAAAAAATATTTTTTCAGAGGTTTGAAAGAGGGAATGCCGTATCCGACTTAAAAAAAATAGGGAGGTCTTCCCGCACCGGGACCAAAATTACCTTCAAGCCCGATCCGACTATTTTTGAAGACACCACCTTTAATTTTGATAACATTGCTCACCGGCTAAGAGAAATCGCTTTTTTAAATGCCGGGGTTAAGATTAATTTAAAAGATGAAAGGGAAGAGAACAAAGAAATTTCTTATAAATACAATGGGGGAATAAGGGAATTTGTCAACTATTTAAACAAGAATAAAAACGTTTTATTTTCAAAACCCATCTTTTTTAAAGGGAAGAAGGAAGACATAGAAGTGGAAGCCGCTTTGCAATATAATGATGGCTATTTAGAAAATATCCTTTCTTTTGCCAATAATATAAATACCGAAGAAGGCGGAACTCATTTAGCTGCATTTAAAGCCTCTATAACCAGAGCAATAAATGATTATACCCGCAACAATATATCGTCTAATGGTAAAAAATTATCTTTAAAAGAAGGCGAAAACAATCTGTCGGGCAATGACGTAAGAGAGGGATTAACCGCTGTAATTAGCGTAAAACTGCTAAACCCTCAGTTCGAAGGCCAGACCAAGACCAAGCTGGGGAACAATGAGGTAAGACCGGTAGTATCTTATGTTGTCGGAGAAGGCTTAAACAATTTTCTTAATGAGAATCCAAGTGTAAGCAAGAAGATACTGGCTAAAGCTGTTTCTGCCTTAAGCGCCAGGGAAGCCGCTAGAAAGGCTCGAAATTTAATACGCCAAAAGAACGGACTTTTAGGATTAGGTACTCTTCCTGGAAAGTTAGCAGATTGTTCGGAAAAAGACCCATATTTTAGGGAAATATTTATTGTAGAGGGTGATTCCGCCGGAGGTTCAGCTAAACAAGGGAGAGACAGGAGGTTTCAGGCTATCCTGCCTTTAAGGGGCAAGATTCTGAACGTAGAAAAAGCACGTTTGCACAAAATATTAGACAATAACGAAATAAGATCCATGGTTACCGCTTTAGGTATAAACATCGGGGAAGATTTAGAAATTGAAAAATTAAGATATTATAAAATTATTATAATGACAGATGCAGATGTCGACGGAGCCCATATAAAAACCCTGCTTTTAACCTTTTTCTTCCGTTATATGAAACCATTAATCGAAAGAGGGAATATTTATATTGCCCAGCCTCCTCTTTACAAAGTTGAATATAATAAAAAGAGCCACTACTTGTTTAGTGACCAAGAGTTAAGCGATAAGTTAAAAGAGATAGAAGGTAATCCCCGAATTCAGAGATATAAAGGTTTAGGTGAAATGAATCCTGAGCAGTTATGGGAGACCACTATGAACCCGGAAAACAGAGTTTTAAAGAGAATAGAGCTGCAAGACAATATAGAAGCAGAAGATATGTTTACAATTCTAATGGGGAACAAAGTTGAGCCCAGAAAAGATTTTATATACAAACACGGCTTAGAAGTGAAAGATCTGGATTATTAATAGCGTAGAGCGTTTAGCGTATAGCAAAAAATAAAAACGAAAAGCGCAAAACGAAAAGCGCAAAACCATAATTCAAAACCCAAAATTAAGGCAAAAAATCTGCAAACCTAATTCGTAATTATGTAAAGACACGACGTGCCGTGTTTCTTCTACTAATTAATGGTTGAAAAAGAATAGACAGGCGTCTCGCCTGTCCTATAAATAGAAAAATTGGTCAATTAATGAATTGGAGAATTATGAAAGAAGAAGAAAAAGATAATTTAGATAATAATAAAGAAGAAGAAAAAGGAGAGCGCGAAGAAGAATTTACAGAAACAACCAGGGATTTACTCACTGATGTAGGAGGGGAGATAAAGGAAGCCTATCTCAGTTACGCCATGAGCGTAATAGTAGGGCGAGCTTTGCCTGACGTCCGTGATGGATTAAAACCGGTTCATCGCCGGGTATTATATTCTATGGAAAAAATGGGCAATACACCTGACAAAGCTTATAAAAAATCGGCTCGAATAGTAGGAGATATAATAGGCAAATACCATCCCCATGGTGATACGGCAGTATATGATACAATTGTAAGAATGGCCCAGGATTTTTCCTACCGCTACCCCTTGGTAGACGGGCAGGGAAATTTCGGTTCAGTTGACGGTGATTCCGCAGCTGCCATGCGATACACGGAAATTCGTATGTCAAAGATTACCCAAGAATTATTGGCTGACATAGATAAAGAAACAATCGATTTTGCTCCTAATTTTGATAATTCCCTTAAAGAGCCGAGAGTTTTACCTGCTAAAATTCCCCACCTTTTACTTAATGGCGCTTCGGGGATTGCTGTAGGAATGGCTACTAACATCCCTCCGCATAATTTAGGAGAAGTAGTTGATGGTGTAGTAATGATAATCGAAGACCCGCAAGTTTCCGTAGAAAAATTGATGACCGCAATTAAAGGCCCCGATTTTCCCACCGGAGGTATAATTTGCGGCAAAACAGGAATAAGGAGAGCATATGAAACCGGAAAGGGAATCATAAAGGTGCAGGCTGCAGTATTTACTGAAGGAGTAGATAATGGAAAAAATGCAGGTAAGAAAAATCCCCGTATAATAATTAAAGAACTCCCTTATCAAGTAAACAAAGCAAATTTGATAGAAAATATTGTCCAACTGGTTCAAGATAAAAAGATTCTTGATATTACAAATCTAAGAGACGAGTCAGACAGAAAAGGAATGCGGGTAGTTATCGAATTAAAGAAAAACACTAATGTTGACATAGTGCTGAATAATCTGTACAAACATACTAAGATGAAAACTACTTTTGGTATCAATTTTTTAGCAATTTCCGAAGGCCGTCCTAAAACCTTTAATTTAAAAGAGATGTTAGAATGCTTTTTAGCCCACCGTAAAGATGTGGTGGAAAAAAGAACCAGATATGAATTAAGAAAAGCCAGAGAAAGAGCCCATATCTTAGAGGGGCTGAAAATTGCTCTGTCTAATATTGATGAAGTAGTGCAGATTATTAAAAAATCAGATAATGTAAAAACAGCGCACGCCGAGCTGAAAAGCAGATTTGGATTGAGCGATATTCAGGCACAGGCCATTTTAGATATGAAGCTGCAACGTCTTACATCTTTGGAGACCGAAAAGATTTTGGAAGAATATTTAGAATTAATAAAACGCATTGCCTATTTAGAAGATATATTACAAAATGAAAAGAAGCTCATGTTGATAATTAGAGACGAGCTGTTGGAAATGAAGGAGAAATACGGTGATGAAAGAAGGACTGAGATAGTAGAAGATGAAGAAGAGTACGAGATTGAAGATTTCATTACTTCTGAGGACATTGTTATAACCTACACCCGGGACGGATACCTTAAACGCCTTCCTTTAAGCACTTATAGAAAACAGAGGAGGGGAGGAAAAGGCAAAATCGGCATGACCACTAAATTAGAAGATCTTGTAGACCAGGTGTTTGTCACTACCAACCTTCATGATATCTTATTTTTCACCAGCAAAGGGATAGTTTATAGAAGGAGAGCATATCAGATTCCCGAAGGAGGAAGAACTTCCCGGGGAGTTGCAGTAATCAATTTGTTAGGCATTGAAAAAGATGAACACATCACTACTCTTATTCCTATAGAGAGCAATGAATTGGCAGAATCGAAAGAAGAAAATAACGAAAAGTGTCTGTTTATGGCCACTAAAAAAGGGAAGATAAAAAAAGTTTCTCTTTCTCTTTTTTCTAACTTAAGAAATATCGGGATTATTGCCCTTCGTCTCTTGCCTGAAGACGAATTAATCGGGGTAAAGCTTGCCGAGGATAGTGAAGATGTTATTTTAACTACTAAGCGTGGAAAGTCTATTCGTTTTTCAGGAGACCCGATAAGACCCATGGGGAGAATTTCCTTTGGGGTGAAAGGCATAATTTTAAAACCTGAAGATTTTCTTATAAATATTAGTTTGGTCCCTCCGGATACGGATAAATGCTTATTGTTAGTCACCGAGAAAGGATATGCCAAAAGAACACCCTTAAAGGAATTTAGGGAGTTTAGAAAACGAGGCGGCCAAGGGTTAAAGTCTATCGGGATTACTAAGGAAAAAGGCTTGGTAGTAGATGTTAAAGTGGTGAGCGAAGAAGACGAACTAGTATTAATAAGCCAGCAGGGGATTGTTATCCGGGTCCCGGCTAAAGAGATTCGTCATACCGGGAGATACTCGCAGGGAGTTAGGATAATGAACCTTGCTCCGGAAGACAAGGTGGCCAGCGTTGCCCTGGTATCAAGTGAAAATATTGACCTAAACTAAACAAGTTTAGAAAAACAAAAACAAACTAGAAGACCCGGGGGATTTTGACAAAATTAAGTCCGAGTGCTAAAATTATAGAAATTTAATAATACGCCGATGACGGGAAGAGTAGGTTGAAAAGTTTACTGTAAAAATTTTTCGACCGAAGACCAGCCCGGAGGCCTAAGATGAATCTTACAAAAAGAGTAAATCTTTCGGGAGAAGACCCTTACAGCTTACAAGAGAGCCCCGAAAACACGTTGTCTTCGGGGAAATAAAGTGGAACCACGAAAATCTTTCGTCTTTGTATATAAGGCGAAAGATTTTTTTATATGCTAACGACTAATCTGGAAGGTTGGTAGATAATTATGAAAAAAGAAGCCATAAATATTGGCATATTAGGACTGGGTACCGTAGGACAAGGAGTACTTAAAATTTTATGTGAAAATAAAAAGTTTATCGAACAAGGAATATTCCCTTGCAAGATAAACATAAAAAAAATAGCCGACAAAAATAAAAAAATAGCACTTGATGATAAAAATTATTATAAAATCTTAACCGATTCAGCTAAAGAGGTAGTAGCTGACCCGGAAATTGATATAATAGTGGAGACCATCGGCGGTTTTGAACCGGCAAAAAGCTTTATCATACAAGCCCTCAGCTCAGGAAAACACGTAGTTACTGCCAACAAAGAAGTAATAGCCAAAGCAGGATATGAAATTTTAGATTTAGCCCAGAAAAATAAAGTGTATTTTCTTTTTGAAGCAAGCGTTGCCAGCGCTATTCCTATAATCGGGGCACTTTCTCATTCCCTTACTTCCTATAAATTAAAAGATATAATAGGGATTTTAAACGGCACTACCAATTATATCCTCACCAAGATGAGCGAAGAGGGCAAAGAGTATGAAGAGGCCTTAAAGGAGGCTCAGGAGAAGGGGTATGCTGAGGCTGACCCCAGCAAAGACATTGATGCTTTTGATGCCTTTAACAAGATATTTATTCTTTCTGCCATTGCCTTCAGGGCGAAGATCGATCCGGACAATATCTATTATGAGGGGATAAGAAATATTTCTAAGCTGGATATCGAATATGCCCGAGAGTTGGGCTATACCGTTAAACTTCTGGCTTTGGCTCGGAATACAGGTTCGGATTTAGATATAAGGGTTCATCCGGCATTAATACCTAAAAGGCATACTTTAGCTAATATTGGCGGTGCCTACAATGGAATTCTGATTCGGGGAGGGGAGTTTGGAGACTTAACCTTTTCCGGTCTGGGAGCCGGGGCTTTACCTGCGGGAAGCATGATTGTTAGTGACGTAGTAGAGATAATTAAAAATTATGATAGTTACAATAATCGCTATAATTGTTTTGAAAAGAAAAAGATTAGGGATTTCAACCAAACTTATTCTCCTTATTATTTGAGGATAAGGGTAAAAGATAGGCCCGGGGTGCTGGCAGAGATTGCCGGTATTTTCGCTCGGAAAAAAGTCAGCTTTCTTTCGGTTATACAAAAAGGGGAAGCCGGAGAAGTGGCAGATATTGTTTTTTTAACCCATCAGGCCAAAGAAGGCAATGTCCGGGAGGCTTTAAAGGAAGTTGCCCGCTTAGAATGCGTAGAAAAAATATGCTGTGCCATCAGAGTGGTGGAAATATAAAGGAGAGAATTTATGATAAAAATTAGAGTTCCGGCAACTACCGCCAACTTAGGTCCGGGTTTTGATTGTCTGGGTTTGGCCTTAAAACTGTATTTAAACCTGGAGATAGAAGAGATAGAAAAAGGTTTGGTTATTGAATACCAGGGAGAAGGTGCAGAAGAATTTAATAAGGCAGAAGATAATTTAATCTGGAAAGCCACACAGCTGGTGTTTAAAAAAACAGGCTGGGATAGACACAAAAAAGGATTAAAGATAAAAACCTTCAATCAAATTCCGGTTACCCGGGGATTAGGCAGTAGTGCAGCAGCCATAATAGGGGGAATAGTGGGAGCAGCCAAGCTCTATAATATTAATTTAACTAATCAGGAGATGCTTGAGTTGGCCCTTTCTTTAGAAGGGCATATGGACAATATTGTCCCTGCTCTAATCGGAGGACTTACCCTGGCTTATAAAACAGGACAAGAGGAGATAAAGTGGACCAGGATAAAAACCCCGCTTGATTTACGAGTTGTGGTGGCGATACCGGATTTTACTTTAAACACAGGAGAAATGAGAAAGGTTTTACCTCGGAAAATTGCTTTATCTAAGGCGGTATTTAATTTAAGCAGGTCTGCTCTTTTAGTTAATGCCTTACAAAATTCAGATTGGGAAGTGTTGGCCGAGGCCATGGAAGACAGATTGCACCAGCCTTATAGGGCTCCTTTTATCCCGGGGATTGAAGATATGTTTTTCCAAATAAAAAAAACGGGCTTAGCAGGTGTTGCCTTAAGTGGTTCCGGACCCTCGGTAGTTTCCTTAACCAAAAAGGGTAGAGAGGAAACAATAAGCAAGGTAATGAAAGATGCTTTTTTAAATACAGGAATAAATTGTCGTATCCTGGTATTAGAAGTCGATTTAGACGGAACCAAATGCGTATCTCGTGAATCGTGAATCGTATCTCGTATAGGATTAGTTAATTGGTTAGTTAGTCACCTGGTTAGCTGGTTATAAAATTAAGATACAGATAAAACTGTAGGACAGGTGTCTCGCCCATCTCTGAATTAAGGTAGGGGTTCGATTCATCGAACCCGTTAAAAGAAATTATCAAATAACCCGGGGCGGATAAATTCCGCCCCCTACAAAAAATACAATATATTTTGTAATTGCGAGGGAGTGGGTGAGCCTTTAGCCACGAGCAATGCGTGGCTGGATCGAAGAAATCTCCATCCGGGATTGCCACGCTCACTTCGTTCGCTCGCAATGACAGATTAGTAGAAGACAATTTAGGTTTGGGTAGTCAAGTAAATAATAAATAGGAATAGACAGGCGAGACGCTTGTCCTACGAATTGGTGAATGGGTACTAATTGGAAAATTGGTAAATAGGGCAATCGGTCAATTTTTTAGAGGAGTGAATTTTTTACTGATGAATAAAATTATAGTGCAAAAATACGGAGGAAGCTCGGTAGCAAATATCGAGCGGATAAAAAAAGTAGCCGAAAAAATAGTAGAAAGAGCAAAAGAGGGGGACAGAGTGGTGGTAGTAGTCTCGGCGATGGGGAAGACTACCGATGAATTAATCAAGATGGCTGGTAAAATTACCTCCTCCCCCGATGAACGAGAATTAGATATGTTAATTTCTACCGGCGAACAGGTTTCTATAGCCTTACTAACTATGGCTATTCACTCCCTGGGTTGGGATGCCATTTCTTTTACCGGAATGCAGGCAGGGATTGTTACCAATGCAGTTCATACCAGGGCTAAGGTTACTGCCGTAAACCATAAAAAGATAAAATCAGCTTTAGAGAAAGGTAAAATAATTATTGTGGCTGGCTTTCAAGGCATTGATGCTAATGGTGATATCACTACTTTGGGTAGAGGAGGGTCAGATACTACCGCTATCGCCCTGGCCGCCCAGCTGGAGGCAGACGAATGTGAAATCTATACTGATGTAGATGGAGTTTACACTGCTGATCCCCGAATCGTCTCTTTGGCCCGTCGAATTCCGGTAATCTCCTATGATGAAATGGCCGAGATGGCCAGTTTAGGGGCCAAGGTAATGCACTATAGAGCTATAGATCTGGCCAGAAATTATAAAGTAAAGATTATAGTTAAATCATCTTTTGTTCCAGGAGAAGGTACGCTTATAAAGGAGGTAGACTCAATGTTAGAAAAAGTAATCGTAAGAGGAGTAACCCAGGAGACCAATGTAGGTAAAATTGTAGTCCAGGGGGTTCCGGATGTTCCCGGTGTAGCTTATAAATTATTTAAAGCCTTAGCCGAAGAAGAGATAATTGTAGATATGATTATACAAAGTTCTCATCGTAACGAGATCAACGACATAGCCTTTACCGTTGCCTCAAACGATTTTAATAAGTCTATTCGAATTACCAAGCAAGTTGCAGAGAAGATTGGGGCCAAAGGAGTAATATCGGAACCGGGAGTAGCCAAAGTTTCCATTGTGGGGGCGGGTATCACCAGCGACCCGGCTATAGCCGCCCGGATGTTCGGTGCCCTGGCCAGAGAAGGGATAAATATAGACATGATCAGCACTTCCGGAATTAGAATATCATGTCTGATCAGCGCTTCCCGCATAGAAGATGCGGTGAGGACAGTCCATAAAGAATTTAATTTAGATAAAGCAGGTGAAGAAAAATGAAAAAATATAATGTAGCCGTCGTGGGAGCTACCGGAGCGGTAGGGGAAGAGATGAGGCTGGTTTTAGAAGAGAGAAAATTTCCGGTGGAAAAATTAAGCCTCCTCGCCTCTGTCCGTTCAGCAGGCAAAGTATATAAATATAAGGAAGAAAAAGTCGTAGTCCGGGAATTAAAAGATAATTCTTTTAGCGGAATCGATATCGCCCTTTTTTCCGGAGGAGACGAAGTAAGCAAGCATTTTGCTCCCCTTGCTGTTCAGCAGGGGACCATAGTAATAGATAATGGTAAATATTTCCGAATGGACCCTAATGTTCCCCTAATAGTTCCGGAAGTAAATCCCGATGATCTAAAATGGCATAAGGGTTTAATCGCCAATCCCAACTGTTCTACTATTCAGATGGTAGTGGCCTTAAAGCCCATCTATGATGAAGCAGGGATAGAAAGAGTTGTGGTAGCCACCTATCAGAGCGTTTCCGGAACCGGGAAAGAAGCCATAGAAGAGTTAAAAAATCAGGCAGCCTCTCTTGCCAAAGGTGAAGAATTTGAAGTCAAAGCTTATCCTTATCAGATAGCTTATAATACACTCCCTCATATCGGTTCTTTTAAAGAAAACGGATATACCACTGAAGAGATGAAGATGTTAGATGAAACCAGAAAGATATTGGGAGACGATAATATCCGAGTTGCTGCTACTACAGTGAGGGTCCCGGTCTATCGGGCTCATTCGGAAGTAGTCCACATAGAGACCAAAAAGAAAATTTCGGTGCAGAAAACTCGGGAAATATTGAGTGCCTTCCCAGGGATTAAAGTGATTGATAATCCGGAAAAATTAGAATATCCTCTGCCTTTATTTACCGAAGGAAAAGATGAAGTCTTTGTAGGCAGAATCAGAGAGGACATTTCTACCGAAAAGGGCTTGGTGATGTGGATAGTTTCCGATAACCTGCGAAAAGGCGCTGCCTTAAACGCTGTCCAAATTGCTGAACAGCTAATAAAATAACAGAGAAAAACCTACCAAGGGACGATCCTTTGTCAGAAGTTTCTTTTGTTTTGGCTGATAATCTGGTAAAATTAATATATGAAAACACTTCCTCAATTTCTAAAAAAATATTTTTGGGATATAGATTTTTCTAAATTAGATAAAGAAATATTTCCTTCATTTATTATTGAAAGAATTTTAGAAGAAGGGGACGAAAAAGCAGCAAGGTGGATGAGAGACAACTTTGATCTCGAGCAGATAAAAAATGTACTTTATAATTCTAAGAATCTTTCACCCAGAAGTGCCAATTACTGGCAACTAATTTTTAATCTAAAGAGAGATAAGATTTTATGCCTCAGGAAATCATTTCAAAAAAAACAAAGGCCAATTTGGAAATACTAACCGAAGAAGATTTGCTCAAAAATTTCTATTTAGCTGGTGGAACAGGCGTAGCCTTACAATTAAAGCACCGCGTTTCCCTTGATTTAGATTTTTTTACTAAAAATGATATTGATACCAAAACCTTAATTCAAAAAATCAAAATCCGGGGTAAATTTTCTATAGAAAGAGAGACAGAGAATACTTTAATTGGGATATTTAACGGAACCCGGGTAAGCTTTTTAAAATATGATTATCCCCTGCTTTTTGACCTCAAACAAATAACGGGAGTTAACGTTGCAGACCTTAGAGATATAGGTTGTATGAAAATTGATGCTATTTCCTCACGCGGAACAAAAAGAGATTTTATTGACTTATTTTTTATCTGTAGAGAAGCAATCTCTCTAAAAAATCTCCTAAGCTTGTTTAAAAAGAAATACAAAAGCGTAAATTATAATATGATACATATTTTAAAAAGCTTAACCTATTTCGAAGATGCCGAAAATAATCCAATGCCAAAGATGACAGTTCCTGTTTCCTGGCAAGAAGTAAAAAGTTTTTTCAAAGAAGAAATTAGAAAAATTAATAATAAATAAAAACCTACCAGACAAGCGTCCCCTGGTAGGTTTTATGCACTTTTTTCCTTCAAAATCCCCAAAAAAATTATTCTTTATAATTTTTTTTATGGTATAATATTAATTCAACTTTATAAACATAGACACATTCACATTATTTCACCCGGAGGAAAAAACAATTGTTACTGAATAGTAAAAATATCCACATATTAAAAAAAGACGGAAAAGAAATTTTATTAGTAGGCACTGCCCATGTCTCTAAAGATAGTGCTCGGGAAGTAAAAGAATTAATTGAGCAAGAAAAGCCGGATAGTGTCTGCGTAGAATTATGTCCTGCCCGCTATAACAGTATAAACAATCGGAACAAATGGAAAAATATGGATATTATCACCATAATCAAACAAAAAAAGGCCCTACTCCTCCTGGCTAATTTGATTTTATCTTCTTTTCAGAAACGATTAGCTCAGCAATTAGGAATTAATCCGGGTCAGGAAATGATTCAGGCTATCTCATCAGCAAAAGAGGCCAATGCCCATCTGGTTCTTGCCGATAGAGATATCCAGGTCACTTTTACCCGTATCTGGAAAAAACTCAGTCTCTGGGGGAAATTACGTATACTTTTTATGTTAATCTTCAGTATGTTCGGCAAAGAAAAAATTTCGGAAAAAGAAATTGAAAGACTAAAATCAGAAGATATTCTTACCGCTGCCTTAAGTGAATTAGCCCGTTCATTCCCCCGATTGAAAAATACTTTAATAGATGAAAGAGATCAATACCTGGCTGAAAAAATAAAACTGGCTCCGGGTAATAAAGTCATTGCTATTGTTGGTGCCGGACATGTACCGGGAATTAAAAAAGAAATAGATAAAGAGCATGATTTAATTGCCCTCACTAAAATACCTTCTACTTCCAACTATATAAAAGTATTAGTCTGGGGTATCCCCTTGGCAATAATTGCTATTATTGCCTCTACTTTTACCTATTCTCCCCCTGCCGGCTTTGACCAAATCACTCAATGGTTTTTGTGGAATGGTTCCCTATCTGCTTTGGGGGCATTAATAGCTATGGCGCATCCTCTCTCTATTCTTACTGCCTTTGTAGCAGCTCCTTTTAGTTCTTTAAACCCTCTTTTAGCTGCCGGGTGGTTTGCCGGTATTGTGGAAGCCCTAATCAGGCGGCCCCGGGTAGAAGATTTCGAACAGCTGGGGAACATCACTACCCTTAAAGACTTTTTCCATAATCGGGTTACTAAAACATTACTGGTAGTTGCTCTTGCCAATTTGGGAAGTATGGCAGGGACATTTATCGGTGGAGCAAAAGTAATTCAACTCTTTATCAATACAATCAATCCTTGAAATTTTAACCATCTTCTGACTGTAAAAAGAACAGGGGACGTCAGACCGTGTGAAAAGTCACCTTCTATTTGCATATAAAAACCTAACATAATATAATAAAACCATAGAAAATAATACAAAAGAAAGAAAAAGGTGAATGCCATGAGTTATATCCAGGGTGAGGACCGAAACCAGATCATCCTCTTTCCCGAAAGCATCGAGGAATACATTGGTAAAGATAATCCGGTACGTATCATCAATGAATACGTCAATCAATTAGACTTAAAAGCACTGCAATTCTGTCGTGCTACCGATCAAAAAAGAGGCAGACCGCCCTATCATCCTGCAGATCTGCTCAAACTCTACCTCTACGGTTACTTAAATCATATCCGCTCTTCCAGAAGACTGGAGACCGAAGAGCGCCAAGAAAGCTCTATATTTCTTGCAGGGTGAAAGTCCCTGTTGGGTAAGGTCTAGCCAACCACCCATACCGAGTGTTGCATCAAAATTGGTAACAATAAGATGAAGCGTACACAGGGAAACAGGTAGACCACAAGGAAGACCGTACTTCCTGAAAGGGTATTCAGCCTCGTAAAACAGATTAATGCAGATGACGATGTTGTTTCGGTAACGGAAGCCTATACAAAAGAATCGCTAAAGG
>DMCY01000090.1 GCA_003451675.1 Candidatus Atribacteria bacterium | reverse complement strand
TAACATAAACAATAGGATAAATATATTTTTTATTTTTATATTAACCTTAAAAATCTTAAATTTTTTTTAAGTTACAAAAAATTATTGCTAAATAGAATTATTTATAACACAGTCTGAATGACATAAAGAAAGACAGGACAAGCATCTCACCTATCCTACTAACGACTATTCACTATTCACTAACCGCTAAAATATTCGTAATTTTCTTAAAGTTTATCCGATATATTTTTTTGCAATATTTTTCTTTTCTTATTAAACATGAATATAGTACCGATTGCTCCAATTATAAAACCTATAGGACAGGCAAAGACAGCTATAAGAAAAAATATCACCTCTAAGGCTTTCATCAGGTAGCTTAATATAGCTTGACCGGTAATCTGCTCTAAACCATAAAAGATATTGTGAAGCAAGACACAGACAAAAAATCCTGCAGCAGAAGCCCCGGTTAGTATTAAAAACTTTTTAAGTTTTCCTTCTACTTTTTGTACTAAAGTTAAACCTATTATTACACTACCCAATATAATGAGAATAACTCCGGAAATTATCATAAAAGTACTACTCATAGTTCCTCTAAATGCGGGGATGAAAATTACACTTATTGCTAAAATGAAAACTGCTACTAACAAATAAAATGTTATTCTCAATACACTTTCTTTTTGACTTATCTCAACCCAACCCACACTTTTCACCCCCTTATTGAGTGAAGACTTTGTCAGCGGGTAACGACTCCCTGGCAAAGTTAATAATTTTTAAAAATTTTACGAAAATGAAAACCGTAGACGGCATAGGTTATGGCCATAGGTAAAAGCTGTGGTCGTCGAAACAAAGTCCAGAAAAAGATTTTCCAATAATAAATTCTTTCCTTCCCTATTATACCCAGCTGCCAGATAGATTTAAGGAATGCGGTAAGATACCAAAAATGAAATTGATATTTCTGTTTTTGCAGAGGTTTCATATTTTTTAAAAGCGTCAGGAGACGTCCATAGTAACATTTAGGGGAATAAATGGTATGAAGAACTCTTTTATAGCCATCAATAAGTGTTTTGTAATTCATTTTGGGAATAAAATTGATGGAAAAATCAGTATTATCACCTGTAGCTTCTTTTAATAATCTATTCTCTTTAACAAGCCGTTTATAGAGTTTAGTGCCCCGAGGAGCGTTTAATAGCCCGACCATGGCGCTGACTATCCCACTTTTTTGCACAAATTCAATCATATTTTCAAAAATTGAAGATGGGTCACTATCAAAGCCTATAATAAATCCTCCGTTAACTACTAAACCAAACCTTTGTATTTTCTTAACACAAGCTATCAGGTCACGATTTTTATTTTGTAACTTATTGCATTCAGCTAAACTCTCTTCATTAGGAGTCTCGATACCCACAAATACCGAACCAAACCTTGCCTGGACCATCAAACGCATAAGTTCCTCATCATCAGAAAGATTTATTGAGGCCTGAGTAGTGAAGGAGAAAGGATGCTTTCGTTCTTCCATCCAATTAATAATTGCTGGAAGCACCTCGTTTTTTAACTCTCTCTTATTCCCAATAAAATTATCATCAACAATAAATACTCCGCCTCTCCATCCCCGTGAGTACAGACTCTCTAATTCTGTTAATATCTGATCTTTAGTTTTTAATCTCATCTTATGTCCAAAGAGGTAGGTAACATCACAAAAATCACAGTTAAAGGGGCACCCGCGAGAATATTGGATACACATGTTAACATATTTATTTATATCGGTTAATTCCCAAAGCGGAATTGGGGTTTTTTTTATATCTACCCACTGATCTGAGGTATAAATATGTTTAAGGTGTCCTCTTTTTAAATCTTCTAAAAATAGAGGTAGAGTGATTTCAGCCTCATTAAGTATAAAATAATCTACATCACCCTCAAAGGCTTCATATCCGGATGTAAAGAGAGGGCCGCCGGCAACAATCTTAGTTCCCAGCCTCTTACATTGAGTAATTATCTTCTTCACTGATTCCTTTTGAATAGACATAGCACTAATAAATACATAATCAGCCCATTTGATGTCTCTATCAATTAATGCTGTTACGGTCATATCTACCAGTTTTTTCTCCCACTTTTTGGGAAGCAGGGCAGCTACAGTTAACAACCCCAAAGGCGGGAGACTTGCCTTTTTAGAGATAAACTTTAGGGCATATTTAAAACCCCAGAAGGTCTCTGGATATTCAGGGTAAACCAAAAGTATTTTCATGTTAATCTTCCCCTTAATTTTATATTTTTTTTTAGCTAAAGAATAAAATTTCGTCTAACAAAATAATTTTTATTGTTGGCTTATATTATCCCTTAGTGCTTCCCGCTGTCAAACCCTTAATTAAAAACTTTTGAAATATTAAAGCTAATGCAATGGGAGGTAAAGAGGCAACAAATCCGGAAGCAGCTATTTGATCAAAGGCGTGGATATATTGACTTCCTAAGGCAGAAATAAATACAGGTATAGTTATAGAATTTGTGGTTTTAGTAAAAACCAGTGCTAAAACAAATTCATCCCAGGCTAAGAGAAAGGTAAAAATTCCGGTCGCCACCAAACCAGGTGCCGAGAGGGGAAGAACAATTTTTATTAATGCCTGAGTCCTGGTACATCCGTCAATTCTCGCTGCTTCTTCCAGCTCAGTAGGGATAGTAAGAAAAAATCCTCTCATAATCCAGATAACAAATCCCAGAATAAAAGTAACATAAAGTATAATCAGGTTTATTTTAGTATCATAAAAATGAAAGTTACTATTGGCCTGTATTAGATAGTAATCAAAGGTACGAATAATAACAAAAAATGGGATAACCAAGGCTACAGTAGGTATCATACGAATAGAAATTAAAGACATAACGATATTATTTTTAAAAGGAAATTTTAATCTGGCCAAAGCATAAGCAGCCAGAGTTCCAAAAATTAAACAAATGATAGTTACACTGCCAGAGATAATAAGACTGTTACGAAGGGCAGCCATGAACCTCTGGCCAATATGACTACTCATATCAAACATTGCTTGAAAATTCTTTAAAGTCGGATTCTCAGGAAACCAACTGGTAGTACGGTCTGAAATCAATTCCTTATAAGGGAAAAGACCAGAAATAAACAGCCAGGTAAAGGGAGCAAGAGTCCAGACAACAATAAGAACAACCAATACATATAATACTATTCTAGATATATGTTTTTTTATTCTGGCTTTCCTGATTCCCATTTATTAAGCCTCCTCAGAATATAGTAATTTTACATAAATAAGGGATATTCCCAAGATAAATAAACCCACCAAGAATGAGAGGGCAGAACCTTTACCAAAGTGCAAGAATTTCATTCCGGTTTCAAAGGTATATACACCTACCACCCTAATAGAGTATTGCATTAAAATATAAATAATATCAAAAACTCGGAATAATTCCATAGTTCTTAAAACCAAGACCACCAGTAATACCGGACGAAGTAAGGGTAAAGTTATGTTCCAGAATTGATGCCAGCTGCTTGCTCCGTCAATCCCGGCTGCCTCGTACAAACTGTCCGGGAAAGTCTGCAAAGCAGCTAAAACTAACAAAGTAACCAGAGGCGTAACCTTCCAGGTGTCTGCCAGAATAATCATATTAAGAGCAGTGCTTGCTCCTACCCATTCCATGAAATTGCCAATAAGGGGAATGTTTTGGAGGGGTACATCAAATCCCAACCAGACCTTATCATAGTCAGCCGGAAATATATGTAATACTTTCATCAAACCATTAAGAGCTCCAAAACTTGAACCGGCATAAATCCATTCCCACATCCGAGCATTAACTACAGTAGGAAGCGCCCAGGGAAGTAATATGATAGATCTAACAAAAGACCTACCTATAAAACTCTTATTAAGCACCAAAGCCATGCTAATACCGAGAATCAATTCAATAACCAGGGAGACAACAGTAAAATAGATAGTAACTCTTACCGAGCTCCAGAATAAAGGGTCTTTTAAAAAATAATATATATAATTACTAAAACCTATAAATTTGGTAGAAATACCTCCGATTATTGGCTCTGCTTTAAAAAAACTTAAGTAAAGAGCAAAAAAACAAGTGGTCCAATAACTACACATAGGATAATTAAAATACTGGGTAACAGGAGTATCAAGGCTAGCTGTTTTGAACTAAGCTCTTGTCTTTGTATGCTCATAAATCTTTCCTCTTAATTAAAAGAAGAGGAGGAGGATTTAATATTCTCCCCCTCTTCAGCCTTACTACTACACTATTATAGTACTATAATCCCATCACCGCATCAATCTCTGTTTTAGCTTTATCCAAAGCTGCTTTAGGTTCCATTTTACCTTCTAAGGCTAAATGAATATATCTTTGCAAGATAGAAGAAACTTCCGGATAAGGAGGAACTTTGGGTCGATGATGTACACTGGCGATCTCTTCTGCCTTAATATCCATTACCGGATCCATAGTCTTGGCATAAGCACTGGTCTGGACTGAAGTCCATACGGGCATTTCAGTTAGATAGGCTCTTTGAACTATAGGACTGGTAATAAATCTGACATATTTCCAGGCTGCTTCTTTATTCTTGGAATTAGCTAAGATAGCCGCTCCCTGAAATCCACTAACCGAAGCAGTATCATAAGTATACTTGCCCAATACATCTTTAGCTACCGGAAGCAATCCCATCTTTCCAGCTCCTACTACTTTGGAAATAGATGGGTCATTCATAGAACCATACTGGAAGGTCCAGTTAGAAGTAAAAGCTGCATTGCCAGCAATGAAATCATCTCTTGCTGCCGGTTCATCATTAGTCAAAGACTTTGGACTAGCTAATCCTTTATCTAAAAGCATTACCATAAATTCCAGTGCCTTCAGACCGGGACCAGTATTAAATATAGGTTTAGCATCTTTGTCAAAGGTGTCTCCTCCAAAAGCCCCGGTTAACCAGACATACTCACAAGTTAAACCTTCTTTCTGATTCCAGGAATCGGTCCAGGGGTATTTGCAGATTCCCTTAGCTTTTATGGCTTCCATCTGCTCAACCATCTCTTCTAATGTTTTGGGAGCGGCATCAAAGCCAGCTTTTTTAATCATATCGATGTTATAGAAGAAAAGCTGGAAGTTAGCCAGGAAAGGCATTGCCCAGGTTTTACCATCAAAGACGAAAGCGTCCATAATCGCAGGAGCAATATCTTCCTTTACTGCCGGACTCATGTAATCATCAATAGCAACACAGAAACCTTTAGAAGCAAATTCTGCTGTCCAGATAAGGTCTAAAGAAAATACATCATAAGTAGGGATAGGAGCCACCGCTGAGGCTACGACTTTCTCATGCTGTTCATCATACTTAACAAATTCCAGATTAACCTTGATGCCGGAGAGTTCTTCGAAAAGGTCGGCCATATCTCTAATTTCGTTAGGTTGATAGGCAGCCTGAGCCATATAGATAACATTTATCTCCTCAGCTGCCAGGGCGGTAAATGCACCAGTTACCAGTAAAACTCCAACCATTAGCAATACTAAAAATAATTTTTTCATTTTACTCTTCTTAACAACTTATCATTACTTTTTTATTCATTTATCACCACCCTTCTATCTGTTTGCTCAAGACTCTTGGTATAATAGCTTCGGATGTTTTTATTAATCGGGTTATATAGTCAATAGTTTTTCTCGTTTTTCCCTCAATAATGAAAGCGGTTACATAAGTTATAAAAATAATAACTTATTTCCAAAAATATGTCAATGATTTTGAAGTTTATCAGGGAACGTTTCTTGATAAACTTTAAAATCAAATTTTATTTAATTTCTACTAAATTATCAATTTTTCACTTTTTTTGTATTTTTTTAGTTGCCACCCTTTTATTCATATAGAAAATTTCTTGAAATTAATATGAAGCTTTGGTTGATTTGAGTTTGTTGATTTTACTTTATTTTATATTAGTTTATTTATACTATAATAATTCGACATTCACTTCGAAATATCCTCTTTTTTTTCAGAATAAAATTAAATTTTTCTATAAGTAGAGACATTAGTCCTACGGATAATCCTGCGGCAATTTTTGACTTAGAGGAATTGTAGATCTATATTTTTAATAAGTAGTAAATAATAAGTAGTTTTTCTTGTAAGCAAGGCTGTTCTAAGTAGATTTTCCTAAAGATTTTTTCTGATTTCTGTCAGGGCAGTCTTGGCCTCGGGAGCCATATCAAAAAAGTTGGTTAGTTTTTCACAAGCGTAATCATCACAGTAAGCACAATTTTTAACTTCCTTCTCAAGCCCACACTTTCTTATTTCACAAACTTTACAATAATTAAAAAGTCGACCAGACTCTTCCAGACACCCATCACAATTAATGTCCTCTGGTTTTATTTCAGACTTGTATTCTTTAGACCAAATTTTTGCCACTTTTTTCCTTTCCTTATCATCATCTTTCCGGGTAGCTATAAAAGCTAAGCATTCAGTACAAGTCAATCCGCAAAAGGCAATCATTTTATCCATAATTTTCACCCTCTTTTTTCTATTTTATACTATCTTAGCAATTTATTCAAAAAGTTCGTTAAAAGTAATTCTCACCCAAATTTTACTGTGCGGTTAACTTTCTATAAACATCTGTAATTGTGGGGATTGAGGTATTATATTCTTTTGCCAAACGAATTAAAGTCCCTCCGAATATATCTACTTCATTTCTGGTATTCCCTTTTTCGTAATCTCTTTGAAATGAGGTCTTAGTTTCATAGGGAAAATTCCGGGCTTTTTGTATATTCTTTTCTACTATATCTTGCTCAAAATCTATATTTCTTACTTTCCCAAGAGAAGCAACTTCATTCATAATATTTTCCACCATATTTCTTAATTTATCATCAGCGATTACTCCTCCTATTGTTTTTCCTGAATAAGCAGTCACTAAACTAAATGCTGTGATAAATATATACTTCTTCCATATTGCCGAATAGGGGGTATCATGCCAGGTGTTGCTAATCCCTAATTCATTTAAGAATTCAATAAAATACTCATAATTATAACCCGGGAGTTTCGGATCTTTGCCAAATACAATATGCCCTTCAGGACCTCTTTGTCTTACTGTTCCGGGCTTTTCAATACTGGAGGAAACATAGACACTTGCGGGGGAGACTATCGCTTTTTGTAAAGTAGCCCTTATGCTTTCATAGATATCCACCCCATTAAGCAAGGGAAGAACTATGGTATCAGCAGATATATTTTTTGAAATTGATACAACAGCATTATCCAGGTCATACCTTTTTACGCATAGTAAATATAAATCCGGAGTGGGAATATGTCTTATATTATCTGTGGCAATATTCGGAAAGCAAGTAAATTCCTCTTTATCGGTAATTAGATTCAACCCCTGTTGCTGAATGACTTTTAAATGTTCTCCTCGGCCTATAAAATAGACCTGTACAGCGCGGTTACCCTTGCTAATTTCATGAGCTATTCTGCCGCCAAAATATCCGCCTACACCACCGATACCGTATACACATACACTTTTAATCGTTTTACTCATACATTACCCTTTCTATCTATTTTTAAATCAACTTTGATTTCGCCCATTATTAGATTAAATTATATTAAGCTTAACCATCCTTAAGCATTTTTTTAATTTTATCAGGTTTTGTAACTTATGTAAATTTCTTGACAATAGAACTTTTTTACTGTAAATTGATAAACACTTTTACTTTTCGCCTGAATGAATCCAAAAATTACAATTCAAAATAAATAATTGAGGAGGGAATAGAAATGAACTTAATTGACTTTGGTGTTTTAATTCCCTTCGCCTTAATTACCACCTTCACCCTGGGACCCAATAACCTAAGTTGTGCTTCTATGAGTATTAATTTTGGAATTAAAAAAACCATGAATTACATCTATGGAATTGTTACCGGGTTTTTCTTACTGCTGTTACTCTGCGGATTTTTTTCTAACCTGCTTTTCACAGCTGTTCCCTCTGTCGAACCTATCATGCGCTGGATTGGAGCGGCCTATATTCTCTACCTGGCTTATGGCACTTTTAAAGCCGGCTTTTCCTTTCGGGAAAAATCTGATCAGTATCTCTGGGGTTTTTATAAAGGTATATTACTCCAATTTGCAAATCCTAAAGCAATCGTTTATGGACCTATACACCTTCCCTGTTTATTTCAGTCCTTGTCTTCATACACTTTCAGTAATTCAATTTCACTCTCCGGGGCAATAATATGAACATAATTTTGAATATCTTGAAGATGCAGAAATACTTTAGACTTTTCTATCCCCGGTGGCGCATATACAACGAATAAAACATTCCGAGTATCAGGTTTTATCTGTGTACGTTTGTCCGGTCCGTATATAATACTGGAGATTATTCCCTGGGAGTCTGATACCATCATATCATTACGAATTAATTCTTCTTCCTGGCCGCTTAGTTGAATATATTTTTCTCCACCGCTTGAAACATCAAGTTTAATGGGCAAATCTATTGCGTCTAAATCATGTCCGGCGGTCAGTAAAAGATTCTTTAGTTCAGCCATAAACATTGCCTCAACCAGTGAGGCAACTTTGGGAATTGATTTATTCTTAAAAACAATTGACTCTAATTGTAATAATACGTGGTAGGTTTTCTTAAATCTTTTGTAATAATCACTATAAGTTTTAATCGGTTCCATATTCTTTAAATAAGCTTTATCTAACCCAACATATTTCTCTCTCAAATTATTTTCAAGCTCGAGTTTGCATCTATCAAGTTCTTCATGTTGAGTAGGATTGCATACATTCTTCATTGCCAATATACCTAATAATGCTTCTGGATAAATCTTTTTTATTTCATCTGATATAATTATCAATCTTACAACCTCCTAC